>JAWCEU010000041.1:0-4543 GCA_039092155.1 Candidatus Aenigmatarchaeota archaeon | reverse complement strand
TCCAAACAATCTCCTACTTTTTGTGTTTCAAGAAATAGGCCATTGTTTTTAAGGTAAAAAGGGGTGTTTCTAATTATGGGGATGCCAAAGTAAAAAACTTCTTGTGGTTGTGAATAAAGTCTAAGTTTGAACCTTACTCTTTTATAAGGCAAATCTGAGTTTAAGCCTGAAGCATTGAGGGATATCAAAATTACATCCTCTTTAGGAATGTCATATTTATATGAAAGTTCTTCCGCCTCTTTAACATCTTTTAACATAATTTTTTATTAAAGTTGAACATTTAAAATACTTTATTTATTACTTAGAAAGGAGTGTCAAGCACATAGGTAAAATTCCAAATAAAAAAATTTCGAGAAATTTTTAAACCCCCTTCAAGAATATCTGCAAGAAAATTATTCAGATCAAAAGCTAGGGAAGATTTCGGTTATATTGTAATAGTGAGGCTGGCGCACTAGATAATGAACTTTTTCCGAATAGCCTTTTACTCTTTTGACACATTTTGAGGCTTCATTTAACAACTCCTAATGATAACTCTTTCACAAATCATAAACGGCATTTTTACTATGTTTTTATATTCATTCAAAAATTCTTCAAACATCCTTTCCATCAAGATGTAAGGAGAAGAAGCAATGCAATTTACAGAAAGTCTCAAATAATTTTCTTTGCCCATCCTTTCACACAACTTTATTTTTTCAAACAAATCCTCTAAACTATCTTGGACTAAAATTCCATTGTACTCATGCTTTATGTATTCTGGAACTGTGCCAGAAGATGTTGAAATTGGTGGTCTTCCGTTGAGTGAAGCTTTCATATGGCTTGTGCCGCTTGCTTCAGCCCAAGCTATTGGTATGTTTACCCAAAAATCTGAGCCAGAAACGAGGTGAAAAGCTTTATTTTCATCGAAATTCAAAACATAAGCAACTTTTGGATTTTCGTTTTTAACCACTTCATAAAACTCTTCCAAAAATTCTTCACCATACTTTCCTATTAGAGGCCCTGAAAAAATGCAAACTGAGTTTGAGTCAAAATCTTTAGCTATCCTCAGAAAATCTTTCTGCCTTTTGTATTCAGTTATCCTTTTAGCAAAAGTAAAGATTTTAGAGTTGGGAGGAATGGAAGTGAAATTGGAAATAACTTCCCCATTTTCATACCAAACCTCAAATTTTTCTTCCAAATCTTTTCTTGCCAATTCCAAAGCTTTTTCTATTTTTTCATCATCAATTCTATGAACTTCTCGAAGCTTCAAAACATTTTGTCTCCAACCATCAATTTCTTCATCGAAGAGTTTTTGAAGATGCGAATTTATCCATCTTTTATGGACTGCATTGGAAATAGAAGAAATTTTTTGAGCATAATAGGGCTGTCTTCTCTTTTCAATCTCTTCTTGTATTTTAGAGACAGTGTAAATTCTTTCAGCATAATGTGAAGCTAATTTAGTTAAGTTCAAATATTCTCTTTCTATTCCAGCTTCAAACTCTCTTGGTATTTCTCCGTACAAACTTTGAACCAAGCTTAATGGGAAAGATTTATGGCCATGGGGAAGAGGGGTATGAATTGTGAAAACTATTTTAGGTTTTTCTTCAAGCCTTGATGCAGGCCTAACAACAAGTGCTGTATCGCTTTCTTCCAAATGTAAAATTTTCGGATAAATACAGAATTCTTCCACAAGTTTTATCGCACCTTCTGCTAGCAAGTATCGAGTGAAAAGGAGTTGACCTAAATCCCTTTCACCATAAACTTCCAATTCTCTTAACCACTTTTCATTTTCTTCCAAACCAGGATTCAAGAAAAAAGCTTTGCTTCTACTGTTCGAAGGATATTCAAAAATCCTTAAGCTTGCAGGATACCATCTTGAATTCAAATTTATTTCTACTCCTGTGTCAACAAGTTTGTTGGCTATGGTTTTTTCAAGCTTTGTTTCTACTTTTTCTCCAACTTTTACTTGTTTTGACTTGTAAGGGTAAAAAAGTGAAACGAAAATTAAAGGATAATTTTCGTCAACAGCTTGAAAGTATTTATCAGCTTCTAATATGCCCAAACCCCCTTTGCAACAATTTGGTAGAAGACCATTTTCCATGGAAAGAATAAGACAGACAGGTTCTTCCATAAATTTTTTATTGTGACGAAAAAATTTAAAATCATGAGAATCTTGATAAAAACTCAGCATGGAAGCTTAGAAGCTGAAATAATCGATAAAAATCCAAAAACAGCTAAAGCCATAGTAAATGCTTTACCTCTTGAAGGTAGAGCTAAAACATGGGGGAATGAAATTTACTTTGAAATTCCAGTTAAAATTGGAGAAGAAAACTCACAGCAAGAAGTTGATGTTGGGGATTTAGCTTACTGGATTGAAGGTTCTTGCTTTTGCATTTTCTTCGGCAAAACTCCTGCTTCAAAAAGTGAAAAACCAATAGCTTATTCTCCTGTAAATGTTTTCGGTAAAATAACAACTAAAAATTTCGTTGAAATTCTGAAAAAAGTTAAAGATAACGAAAAGATAAGAGTTGAAAAAGCTTAAAAGTTATTAATTCAAAAATTAAGAGAGTGGTGAAATGAAGCCAACTGGACCTACAAATCCATACTTGAAAAAGTTGATAGAAGATCTAAAGCAAAAATCGAAAGAACTGAAAGCTCCTATCTGGAAAGCTGTTGCTGAAAAACTTGAAAAGCCAAGGAGGAAAAAAGTTGAAGTTAATGTTTATGAAATAGAAAGATATGCAAAAGAAGGCGAAACTGTAGTTGTGCCTGGCGTAGTTTTGGGAAGCGGGGAAATAAGGAAAAAAGTGAGAGTTGCTGCTTGGCGATTTTCACCAAAAGCTGAAGAAAAAATAAAAAAAGCTGGTGGAATTGTGATGAAGATTGAAGATTTGGTTAAAGAAAATCCAAAAGGAAGTAATGTGAAAATCTTGGTGTGAGTTATGATAATTTACGATGCTGAAAATCAAATCTTAGGGAGGCTTTGTTCAAAGATAGCAAAAGATTTGTTGAATGGAGAAAAAGTTTTTGTGGTGAATTGCGAAAAAGCTGTTGTTTCGGGAAATCCCAAGTCTGTTGTTGAGAGGTATTTGAAAAAAATTCACAGGGGAGATCCTATCCATGGCCCATTTTTCCCCAGAACACCTGATGGTATTTTTAGGAGGACAGTAAGAGGAATGCTTCCTTGGCATAAAGCTAAAGGAAGGAAAGCTTACAAAAACCTTAAAGTTTTCATAGGCATACCAGAAGAGTTGAAAGACAAAGAAATGAAAAAAGTGGAAGAAGCTAATGCTTCGAAACTTAAAGTTAAATCAATAACTTTGGAAGAACTTTCTCTCTCCTTAGGAGCAAAGAAAAGATGGTAAATTATGAAACCTTTCATCCTCATAAATTTTAAGTGTTATGTTTGTGGGGGAGAAGCTTTTAAGCTTGCTAAACTTTGTGAAAAAATTTCAAAAAAGTTTAAAGCAGAAATAGCGGTTGCCCCTCAATTCACAGACATTCAGAAAATAGCTGAAAATTTGGAGATAATGGTTTTTGCTCAGCATTTAGATGCTGTAGAAGAAGGAGCTTTCACAGGCCATGTAAGTGCTAAAGCTTTGAAAAAAGTAGGTGCGAAAGGGGTTATAATAAACCATTCCGAAAAAAAGCTAAGCTTAAAAGAAATTGAAAAATGTGTCGAAATAGCAAAAAAGCATAAGCTTAAAGTAGTGTGTTGTGCTGAAAGTTTGAAAGAAGGAAAAAAGATAGTAAAGTTTAAGCCGGATTTTCTGGCTTACGAAGACCCTTTCTTGATAGGTACGGGAAGAGCGATTTCTAGGGTTAAGCCAGACAGTGTTAAAGAATTTGTTGAAGTTGTGAAAAAGATTGAGCCTGAAGTTAAAGTTTTATGTGGTGCGGGAATTTCTTCTGGAAAAGATGTGAAAAAAGCTTTAGAGCTTGGTACTTCTGGCGTGCTTGTTTCTTCAAGTGTTGTCAAAGCTAAAAATCAAGAAAAAATTTTGGAAGAAATTGCAAAAGCTGTTGTACAATAAATTTATATATCGAATAGAAAATCATTTAATAATTATGAAGTTGAAAGATAAAGTTGCAATAGTTACGGGAGCAGGCCAAGGTATAGGAAGGGAAATTGCTTTGGCTTTAGCAAGAGAAGGAGCAAAAGTTGTTGTTACAGATATAACAGGGAAAGAAGAAGAAGTTGCTAAAGAAATAGAAAGTTTGGGTGGAGAGGCCATAGCTTTGAAGCTTGATGTGTGTAGCAACGAAGATGCTAAAAGGATGACTGAAGAAGTTTTGAAAAAATTTGGAAGGATTGATATTCTAGTGAACAATGCAGGAATATATCCATTCAAGCCTTTTGTTGAAATGGAAGAAAAAGATTGGGATAAAGTTTTAGATGTGAACTTAAAAGGGACTTACAACTGTACTAAAGCTGTTGTGCCTGCTATGATTCAACAAAGATACGGGAAGATAATAAACATTTCTTCTATAGCTGGAACAACAGTAGGCTTTACACAACTTGTTCATTATTCAGCAAGTAAAGCAGGTATGGTAGGTTTCACGAAAA
>JAWCEU010000040.1:0-4719 GCA_039092155.1 Candidatus Aenigmatarchaeota archaeon | reverse complement strand
TAGAAAAAGATGGGATAAAGATTGCAATTCATGGCATGTCAGGTGTACCTGAAAGATTTGCAAAAGATATACTTAAACAATGGAATCCTCAACCAGTTGAAAATTGTTTCAACATTTTGCTTCTCCACCAAAGCATTAATCCTTACATCTACTCCCCTCTTGAACCTCCAAGTATTTCAATTTCAGATTTACCAAAAGGTTTTGATTTGATTTTAGATGGTCACGTGCATCAAAATGCTCAAGAAAAAATAAATGGTACAACTTTGATTTTCCCAGGAAGTACTGTAGTTACACAGTTTGAAAGATCTGAAAGTGAAGTTGAAAAGGGATTCTACTTCATAGAATTGAAAGATGGGATTAAAATTGAATTTTGCCCTTTGCAGAAAGCTAGAAAATTCTTTTACGAAGAAATTCAATTGAAAGAAAGTTTTAAGAAAGAGCAAATAGAAAGCAAGATAAAAGAAATTTTGAGCAAGAATTTAACCAAACCTCCTATAATAAGGATTAAGCTTAAAGGTTCTGAAATCCTTGACAAAGAATTGAACAACTTGGAAAAAATTTTTGCAGGCAAAGCTATTTTAATTTTTGCAAAAGATTTTGAATCTCGTGAAGTGGAGAAAAAAGCTGAATTTTTAAGAGCTTTGAGGGAGCAAAGGCTTTCTGTTGAAGATATAGGTATAGAAATTTTGAGAAAGAATTTAGAAGAATTGAACTTTTCTTTCTCTTTTGATTATGAGCAAATTTTCAGGTTATTGAGTGAAGGAGAAGTGGAAAAAACACTTCAAATATTGCTAGGTGAACAGAAAACTTTAGAAGGAATTTTAATCAAATCTTTAAAAGAATTTGGTGTGAAGAATGATTAAAAGCGTTGTGCTGAAAAATTGGCGCTCCCATCTAGAATCAAAATTCGAATTTTTGCCCGGCACAAACATCTTGTTAGGGAGCATAGGTTCTGGAAAGTCTTCAGTTCTAGATGCCATTTGCTTTGCTTTCTTCGGAATTTTCCCTTCTCTTCAATCAAAAAAAATTAAGTTAGACGATGTTATAATGAGAAAGCCTGTAGAAAAAGATAGAGCTGAAGTTGAAGTTCAATTTGTTTTCAATGGCAAAGAATATTCGATTAAAAGGGTTATAGAAAGGGGGAAAGGTACAACTTATTCTGAAATAAGGGAAGATGGGAAGCTTCTAGAAGCTCCTCACACTCAAAGGGTTAATGAAATTGTTGAAGAAATTTTGAAAATTGATTATGATTTGTTTTCAAAAGCTGTTTATTCGGAGCAAAATGCTTTGGATTATTTCTTAACTATACCAAAAGGTCATAGAAGAGAAAAAATAGACGAACTTTTGGGAATAAAAAAGTTTGAAGAAGCAAGATCAGCTTCTGTTAGTTTAAGGAATAGAATTAGCGATAGAAAAATAGAGAAAGAAAATATAATTCGTCAAGTTAATGAAGAAGAGTTGAAGAAGAATATTTTTCAGTTAGAAGAAGAAGTTAAAAAGCTTTCTAGTGAAAAAGAAAATTTGAAGAAGATTTTGGAAGAAGTAAGTGGAAAGAGAAGGGTTTTGGAAGAAGAAGTAAAAGATTTGAAGAAAGTTAAAGAAGAATTGGAAATTTTGAAGAGAGAAGAAAAAGGGAAAGAAAGTGTTCTTGAAGAAACCATTAAAATTATGAATTCAATTGAAGAGGCTGTGAGAAGTTTTTCTAAAGAAGGTGTGGAGAGAAGTTTAAAAGAATTTGAAGAGAGTTCGAAAAAACTGGAAAAAGAGTTGAAAGAAAAGAAAGAAGAGTATGAGAAAATTTTTTCTGAAATATCTAAGGCAGAAAGCAGTTTGAAAATTTTGAAAGAGGAAAAGTTACCAAAACTGAAATCACAATTTGAAGAGAAGACTTTGCTTAAAAAAGAGCTTGAGCATTTGTTGAGTTTAAGCGGAGAAAACATAGAGCTTCAAATTGATGAAAAGAGAGAAGAATTGGAAAAAATTAGCTCTGAAATTTCTTCAACAATTGCTACGATGAATGATTTGAATTATTTAATTCAACAACTTTCTTCAGCAGAAAGCAAGTGTCCGCTTTGTGATTCAATTTTAACATCTGAAAAGAGAAATCTTCTGATGAAACAAAAAGAAGAGCAACTCAAGAATTTGAAAGAAAATTTAGAGAATTTAAAAACAGCTAAGGAAAAATTGAGTGAAAACATTAAAAAACTTGAAGATTCTGCCAAGAGGATAAGCGAGCTTTACATTCAAGTGAAAGACTTACAAGATGTTGAAAAAGAGCTTACAAGTTCGGAAAGAATTGTATCCCAACTAGATTCTTTCTTATCAGAAGCAAGAGATATTTTGAATGAAGTTAAGAGTGAAGTTGAAGAAATAGAAAGAAAAATCAAAGAGAATGAAGAAAAGAAAAGGAGATATGAAATAATTTTAATTCAACTTCAAGATTTGGAAGAAAAAAGAAATAGGAGAAAAGAATTGGAGAAAGAAATAGAAGGAATAAAAGAAAAATTAAGAGAAGTGGAATTGAAACTTGAAGGGAAAGATTTGGCAAAAATGGAAGAAAATCTTAAAGATTTGGTAAGCATGGAAAGCGAAATTAGAACTAAACTTCATTCTTGTGATTTCTTGATCCAAGAAAAAGAATTGAGGAAAAAGGAGTATGAAGAAAAGCTCGAAGATTTGGAAAAAATGAAAAAAGAGGTTAAAAAACTTGAGAGTTTGCTAAGAGATCTTGAGATTTTTATTCAAGCTGTTGAAGAAACTCAAATTGAATTGAGGAATAATTTTGTTGAAATAGTTAACTCAACAATGAACAAGCTATGGAACACTCTTTATCCTTATAGAGATTTTGTTGCAATAAGGCTCAACACAGAAGAAGGGGATTACATTTTGCAGCTTCAAGGAAGAGATGGAAGGTGGGTTAATGTGGAAGGTAATGTTTCAGGAGGAGAAAGAGCAATAAGTTGTTTGGCCTTGAGGATTGCTTTAGCTTTAGCTCTTGCCCCTCATCTCAAGATTTTAGTTTTAGATGAGCCAACAGCCAACCTTGATGTTAAAGCTATTTCCGAATTAGCTAAAACTTTAAGAGAAAGGATCAATGAGTTCATAGAGCAAACTTTTCTCATAACACATCAAGCTGAGCTTGAAGATGCTGCTACAGGCTCTGTTTATAAACTTGAAAGAGAAAAGGAAAGAGACGAGCCAACAAGAGTTGCGAGAATAGATTAAAAATAAGGGTAAAGAAATCCAATTAATTTTTGTGAAAATAGAAAGAGTTGAAAGCGGAATTCCGGGGTTGGACAAATTGATAGAAGGAGGTTTTGTTAAAGGTTCTGTCAATTTAATAGCGGGGGCAACTGGAACTGGCAAATCTATTTTTGGTTGCCAATTCATTCTACATGGCTTAAAAAAAGGGGAAAATGGAGTTTACATTTGTTTGGAGCAAAGTGTTGAAGACTTGCTTTCAGATGTTAGCAAATTCGGTTGGGATAAAGAATTTAAGAAATACATGGAGCAAGAAAGGTTGAAGCTTGAAAGTGTTTTGCCAACTAACATAAAAAAGCTTGGCGAGCTCATATTCGATAGAGTTGAAAGGATAGATGCTGAAAGGCTTGTTGTTGATAGCATCACAGTTGCTGCTATGGGATGGGAAGAAACTAGTGATATTTCGAAAATAAGAAGAGAGCTTTTTGATTTCATACAAAATTTGAAGAAAAGAGGTGTTACAAGCTTATTGATAGCTGAAATACCAGAAACAGAGCCAAAAGCTTTGAGTAAATTTGGTTTTGAGGAGTTTGTGGTTGATGGTGTGATAGTTTTACATTATTTAGAATACACAGCTGGAAGTACACCAAGGAGCTTAGTCATAAGGAAGATGAGAAGAACGAATCATGGAATTGATGTTTATCCGATTGAGATAACTGATAAGGGAATAGTAGTGAAAAAATTCTAACTCATTTTGCTTTTTCAACTAGAAATTTGCAACTCAAGTTTTTCTTGGCAATGCAGCCTTTTTCTTCACATTTCACTTTTTCCTTAAAAAATTCAGAAAAATAGCCTGCTATTATTCCTGCAAGCAAATGGTCAACGCATTTTTTCTGAAATCCAAATTTTTTAATGTACTCTTTTGCAAAAGGGTTATTCTTCACTTCAACCAAAGCTCTTCTCCCTTTTTTATCTATTTCAACTATTTCCAAATTTCCAAAGCCAAAGTGGCTTATAAGTTTGAGCAAGACATCGAAAAATTTCTCTTCACTTTCTGCAAATTTTTTCATCTCTTTAGCAAACTCAACAAAACTTTCTTTGCTTGTTTCGTAAATTAAATCTAAACCTTTTTTACCAAATTTCTCCTCAACTTTGTCTTGAAAAGCAACAAGCGATTTAATTGGCTGAAGGTAAAAATTTTCTCCCAAAATTTTGAATTCGTTTTCTAGAAGAGAGAATTGCCTAACAACAATTAATTTTGATATAAAAGAAGAAAGCATTCAAACACCTTCCAAAACCTCTTTCACCACTCTCAACTTTTCAATTTCAAGGGGCCAAGCTATGTAAGTGTTTCCTATTTTCTTCATTCTTATCAGCTTGAGCTTGTAAAGTTTTTTGAAATGGTAAAGGTATTTTGCAGAAAGTGATTTTTCATCACCATTGTCTCCCAAAAATTTGGCAACTTCTAAAGGATTTGTTGGCCAGTTTTTTGAAATTACTTCAAAAACTCTTGCTGTG
>JAWCEU010000004.1:0-14537 GCA_039092155.1 Candidatus Aenigmatarchaeota archaeon | reverse complement strand
ACCCGCAACAATCCTTGATTGCCCTCCTTTAAAAGTTTTAGGTTTAAGAGCTTACACTTTAACTCCAAAAGGTTTGAAAGTTTTCACAGAATTTTGGTGTGAAAACTTACCTAAAGAAATAGAAAGGAAAACGAAAGCTAAACCAAGCAAACAAGAAAAAATTTCTGAAATTGAGAAAAATTTGGAGAAAATTTCCAAGCTTAGATTAATAGTTGCAACCCAACCAAGAATTTCTGGTTTAAGGAAGAAAAAGCCAGAAATTTTTGAAATTGAAGTTGGTGGAAAAGATATAAGAGAAAAATTTGAGTTTGCAAAACAATTTTTGGGAAAAGAAATAAAAGCTTCTGATGTTTTTAGACAAGGAGAATTCGTTGATGTAATAGCTGTAACTAAAGGAAAGGGGACACAAGGCCCTGTTAAGAGATTTGGCGTTGTTATTCAGCCAAGAAAAGCTAAAGAGAAGAGGAGACATGTGGGAACTTTGGGACAAGAACAACCAGGAAAAGTTAGACCAACAGTGCCAATGGCTGGGCAAATGGGCTTCCAAACAAGAACAGAATTCAACAAGAGAATTTTGAAGATAGGGGAAGATGGAAAAGAAATTACGCCAAGCTCAGGATTTAATAGGTATGGGGTTATCAAAAGTAATTACATACTTATCGAAGGCTCAGTGCCAGGACCAAAGAAAAGGTTGGTAAGGTTGAGAACAGCGATAAGACCGCCTAAGGCAAGGTTTATTGTCCCTGAAATAAAAGAAGTGGTGAAAAGTTGATGAAAGCAAACATTTTGGATTTGGAAGGAAAAGTTATTGAAGAAATAGATTTGCCAAAAATTTTTGAAGAGCCCTTGAGAGAAGATTTGATCAGAAGAGCTTTTTTGGCTATTAGGGCAAACAAAAGACAACCTTACGGCACAGATACCATGGCTGGAAAAAGAACTTCTGCCCACTACCATGGTTATAGGAGACATAGATGGACTATGATGTCAAGAGAGATGGCTAGAATGCCAAGGTTGCATGGAAAAATTCCATTGCAACAAATGTTTAGAGCAAGGTTTGTACCACAAGCCGTGAAAGGGAGAGAAGCCCATCCACCAAAAGTGGAAAAAGTTTGGGATCAAAAAATAAATGAAAAGGAAAGGAGAAAAGCGATAAAGTCAGCAATAGCAGCTACAGCCATGAAAGAAGTTGTTTTGAAAAGAGGTCATAAAGCAGAAGAGCTCAATCTTCCTTTAGTTGTTGAAGATAAAATACAAGAAGTGAGTAAAACAAAAGAACTGGAAAAAATTTTGGAAAAAATTGGTCTTGGGAAAGAATTGAAAAGAATAAAAAATGCGAAGAAGAAAAAAGTGGGTCCTCTTGTAGTAATAACAAAAGATAAAGGTATAAGCAAAGCTGCCAAAAATTTGGGTTTGGATGTTTCTCTAGTTGAAAATTTGAATGCCGAAATCTTGGCTCCAGGTGGAATGCCGGGAAGGCTTGTGATTTGGTGCAAATCTGCGATAGAAAAATTGGGAGGTAATTGAAGTGGTAGACCCTTACAAAATTTTGAAATATGCTTCAATAACTGAAAAATCTGTTTCGTTGATAGAAAAGGAAAACAAAATAGTTTTCATAGTTGATAGAAAAGCCAATAAAAAGCAGATAAAAGAAGCTTTTGAAAAGCTTTTTGGAGTAAAAGTGGAAAGTGTTAACACTCAAATAACTCTAGATGGTAGAAAGAAAGCATACATCAAGCTTAAACCGGAATTCAAGGCAAGAGATGTTGCTGTAAAGCTTGGATTAGTTTAGAAAATTTTAAATATTAAAACTGAAAAGTAGAAAAATAATAAAACGGTGTCGACCGTGGGAAAAAGGATTATTCCAAGGGCAAGGGGGAAAGGTGGTCCACGCTACAAAGCACCTAGCCATAGGTATAGAGGTAAAGTTGAGTATTTGCCCATAATGGGGATAACTGGTAAAGTTAAAGATATAGTTCACGATCCTGGAAGAAGTGCACCTGTAGCGATAATAAGGTTTGAAGATGGGAGGGAAGTTCTACACATTGCTCCAGAAGGTTTGAAAGCAGGTGATGTCATAAGTTATGGTGGTGAGCCTTCTGTTGGAAATGTATTACCTTTATCAAAAATCCCTGAAGGAACAAAAATTTTCTCGATAGAAAGCTATCCCGGCTCTGGACCAAAATTTTGTAGGAGCTCTGGAGTCTTTGGTATAGTGATGGGTAAAGTTAAAGATAAAGTGAAGGTGCAATTTCCTTCTGGAAAAATTGTAGAGTTGGATGAAAACTGTAGAGCTACAATAGGAGTTCCAGCTGGTGCTGGTAGGGTTGAAAAACCTTGGGTTAAAGCTGGTAAAAAGTATCATGCCATGATGGCAAGAGGAAAGCTATTTCCAAGAAGTGCTGGAGTTGCCATGACACCAACAGACCATCCTTACGGTGGGAAAAGCAAAAGACCAAGACCATCCAGAGCTGTTAAAAGGTCTGCTCCTCCAGGAGCAAAAGTTGGCTCAATAAGTCCTAAGAGGATGGGTAGGAAGAAAGGTGGTTGAATGGCAGGAACTTTCATGTTCAGGGGCAAAACTTTGGAAGAATTGCAAAAAATGAGTATACAAGAATTTGCTAAATTGTTGCCTTCAAAAGAGAGAAGAAGTTTGTTGAGAGGTTTAAAAGAAAATCAATTGAAGCTACTCGAAAATATTAAAAAATACCCTGACAAATTCCACAAAACTCATCTAAGAGATTTAATCATTTTACCACAAATGGTTGGAGCGAAAATAGGTGTGTACAATGGAAAAGAATGGGTAAGCGTTTACATTACACCGGAAATGATTGGTCATAGGTTGGGCGAGTTTTCCCATCCAACTAAGCGTGTTAAGCACTCTGCCCCAGGAATAGGTGCTACGAGAGGAAGTAAATTCTATGCAAGCAAACCAACATGAAGTGATTTGATGAAAACGGCTATTTCTAAAATTTCTAATGCAAGAATTTCGCTCAAACATGCTTTAGTTTTGTGTAAAAAATTGAAGGGGAAAAAGGTTGGAAAAGTTGAGAAGTTTTTAGAAGACTTGATAGCAAAAAAAGTTGACATAGATGGAAAATATTACACTAAGGCTGCAAAAAAATTTTTGGAGCTAGTTAAAGCAGCAAAAGCTAATGCAAGACAAAAAGGCTTGAATGAAGAAAAACTTTTCATCAAAGAGATAAAAGCGGATAAAGGCGTGAGATATTACAGGCCAAGGAGCTTGTGGCATTTGAGAGGACAAAGGATAAAAGCAGTTCATTTGACACTTGAAGTGGAGGAGAGATGATGGCAGTGGAAAAACTTTTCGTGAAAGAAGGTAAAAAAGAGAGTGAAGTTGAAGCTTACTTAGCAAAAAAATTTGAAAAAGCTGGCTATTCCCACACAGAAATCCAAAGAACTCCTCTTGGCACAAGGATTATAGTTTATGCTCATAAACCGGGCTTAGTTATCGGTAGGTCGGGAAAAAGAATTGAAGAAATCGCTGAAGAAATTAAAAACAAGTTTGGCTTTGAAAACCCTTTGCTAGATGTGAGGGAAGTGGAAAATCCTTTCTTAGATGCAAACATCGTTGCCAAAAGAGTTGCTAATGCTCTAGAAAAGGGAATAAATTACAAGAAGGTTGCAAATTACTATGTTGATAAAGTTATGGAAGCCGGAGCTATTGGAGTTCAAATAAGGGTTGGAGGAAAACTTGCCGGAAAAGAAAGGTCAAGGTTTCAAAAATTTAGAAAAGGTTTCGTTGCTTTTTCCGGAGATTATGCTAAAGTTTACGTGGAAAAAGGATATGCCCAAGCAAACATTAAGCCTGGAATTGTCGGTGTTCAAGTTTGGATAATGAAAGGGTTGCCCAAGGAATTTGAGTTTGAGAAAAGCGTGGAAAAACAATTTATACCTAAAAAAGAAAATGAAAAAATGGAGGAAGGCGAAGTTGAAAAGGGTTGAAGAATTGAGAAAGATGAAAGATGAAGATTTGGATAAAAGACTTTCTGAACTAAGGCTAGAGCTTTTGAAAGAACAAGGCAATATCAAGACCGGAAGACCGATTAAAAATCCTGGTAGGATTAAACAAATAAAAAAAACAATTGCAAGAATTTTAACGATTAAAAGGGAGAGGAAAGAGGGAAAAGGGAAAAATGTCTGAAGTTTGCCCAAAATGTGGAGCAAAGGCTTCTGGAGGAATTTGCTCTAAGTGTGGTTTGCCAGTGGAGTTATGCAGTTGCCAAATAATAGAGAAAGAAGAGGAGAGAATAAAAGTTTACATAGAAAAAAGGAGGTTCAACAAACCAATAACTATAATTGAAGGTATAAAAGAAAATCAGAAAGAAATACTTTCTCAGTTGAAAACAAAGCTTGCTTGTGGGGGAACTTTTAAGAAAAACCATTTGGAACTTCAAGGCGACCATAGAAGCAAAATAAAAGAGCTTTTGGTTAAATTGGGGTACAAAGAAGAGCAAATAGAAATAAGTTGACAACAAATTTTATCTTATGCCAATAACTCCGCAAAATTTGATCAGACATGAGCTCATCGGTTTAAAAGTTAAAGTTGTAAAAAGCACCGACCCAACTCAAAAAAACTTGGAAGGGAAAGTGATAGACGAAACTTACAACACTTTGAAAATAGAAACAAAGGAAAAAGAAAAAATAATTCCTAAAGCTAATTGTGTTTTTGTATTCACTTTGCCTTCTGGTGTTAAAGTTGAAGTTGATGGTAAATTGCTAGTTGGGAGGCCTGAAGATAGGATAAAAAAGAAGTTTCCAAGATGGTGAGGAAAGGATTTAAAAGTTAAGAAAACAAAAGATTAAAAATTACGAAGGTGGGAAAGAAATGGAAAAAAATGGAGTAAGAGATATAGGGATAGATGTACCTTTACCGCAATCTAAGTGTAATGACCCGAAGTGTCCTTTCCATGGTCACTTGAAAGTCAGAGGCAAAATTTTAGAAGGAAAAGTTGTTTCAGCTAAATCTCAAAAAACTGTAGTGGTTGAAAGGGATTACTTGCATTATGTGCCAAAGTACGAAAGATACGAAAGAAGGCGCTCAAAAATTGCTGCTTACAATCCAGAATGTATAAATGCGAAAGAAGGCGATATCGTTAAAATTGCTGAATGTAGACCCTTGAGCAAGACAAAAGCTTTTGTTGTAGTTGAAGTTTTGAAAAGGAAGGGAGAAAAATGAAAGCTGTGAAAGCTAGAGTTACAAGAGCTTTGAATGTTGGTAGCTATGTGAATTGTGCTGATAACACTGGGGCAAAAGTATTGCAAATAATAGCTGTTTTTGGTTATAAAGGGGTGAAGAGAAGGCAACCGAAAGCTGGTGTAGCTGATGTTGTTAAATGTTCTGTGAAGAAAGGGGATGTGAAAATGAGGAAACAAGTTGTTAATGCTGTGATAATAAGGCAAAAAGCTGAATATAGAAGGCCAAATGGTTTGAGGGTGAAGTTTGAGGATAATGCTGCTGTGATAGTTGATGATAATTTTGAGCCGAAAGGTACTGAAATCAAAGGACCTGTAGCTAAAGAAGCTGTTGAAAGATTTCCTTCAATAGGTAAGATTGCAACAATAGTGGTTTGAATGAAAAGGCCAAAATCTAAAAAAGCAAGAAAGCAGAGAAAGTTTTTGTATGAAGCTCCTCTACACGTGAGAAGAAAGCTTATGTCAGCCCATTTATCCAAAGAGCTCAGGGAAAAATACAAGAGAAGAAGTTTTCCTGTGAGAAAAGGCGATGAAGTTGAAGTCATGAGAGGGAGTTTCAAGGGAAGAAGAGGTAAAATAGTTAGAGTTGATTTGAAAAATTACAAAGTTTACATCGAAGGTATAACGAGGAAAAAAACAACTGGTGCCGAAGTTTTAGTACCAATCCATCCATCAAATTTAAAGATTATCAGCTTAAATTTGGATGATAAAGAAAGGGTAAAAGCTTTAGAGAGGAGGTTGAAATAATGGCTAAGTTGAAAAGATTGCTGGCACCGCAATTTTGGAAAATACCCAAAAAAATAAGGAAATGGACAGTTTCTCCTAGTCCTGGTCCACATAAAAAATTTGAATGTATACCTTTGTTGATTTTAGTCAGAGATATACTAAAATTGGCTGAAACTGGAAAGGAAGCAAAAAGCTTGATTAAAAAAGGGGAAATTTGGGTTGACGGAAAACCAAGGAAAGACCACGCTTATCCAGCAGGTTTAATGGATGTCGTCTCTATACCTAAACTCAACAAAAATTACAGAATAACTGTTTCTGAGAAAGGTTTAGAGCTTATAGAAATTCCCGAAGAAGAGAGCAAGTTGAAGCTTTTAAGGATAAAGGGGAAGAGAGTTGTTAAAAAGGGGAAAATTCAGTTAAATTTCCATGATGGAAAGAATTTGTTAGTTGAAGAAAATGTTTACAAAACAGGAGACTCTCTTTTGGTTGAGTTACCGAGCTTAAAAATAATTCAACACTTAAAGCTTGAGAAAAATGTTTGTGGGCTAGTACTTAAAGGAAAAAATGCTGGAAAAATTGGGAAAGTAATTGAAATTATCATTCCAAGAAATGAGCCAAGAAAAATTATTTGTGAAATTGAAGGGAAAAAAGCTGAAGTACTTTTCGATTATTTCTTCGTAGTTGGTAAAGAAGCTCCTGTGATAAAGTTGGGTGAGAAAATTGAGTGAAAAAATGAGAGAAATAAAGATAGAAAAAGTGACTTTGAATGTTGGGTGTGGGGGAGATTTGGAAAAAATAGAAAGGGCGAAAAAACTTTTGAAAATGCTCACGGGGAGAGAACCTTTTGTGACAAAATCTAAGAAGAGAAGCACTTTTGGCATAGCTAAGGGGAAGCCGGTTGGTGTAATGGTAACCTTGCGGGGAAAAGATGCTGAAGAATTTTTAAGAAGAGCTTTACATGCAGTTGACTATAAACTTAAAGCTTCTCAATTTGATCAAGAAGGAAATGTTAGTTTTGGTGTGAAAGAATATATTGATATTCAAGGCGTGAAATATTCGCATGAAGTCGGTATGCTTGGTTTAGATGTTTGCGTCACTTTGAAAAGGCCAGGATTTAGAATTAAATATAGGAAAATACAAAAAAGAAAAATACCGAAAAAACATAGAATTAATAGGGAAGAAGCTATTGAATGGTTTAAAAAGAATTATGGGGTGAGCATAGTTGAATGATGAAATTTTTTATGAAATAGATTACCAAATCTTGTTGCAGATGAGTGGAGCAATTTTGAGGAAAGCTGAGCTCGAAAAAAATTACAAAAAAGTTTACACAAAAATTTTCGAGCATCTTGTTAAAATGGAAGTTCTTGGATTTAGGGATATGGTAGAGATTTTCGGGAATTTGAGTGGTTGAATGCCCAAGAAATTTGGAAAGGGAAGGAAAGTTTGCATCAAATGCGGAAGAAAAGGTAGGGGAATAATAAGTAAGTATGGTCTTTCTTATTGCAGGCAATGCTTCAGGGAAGAAGCTGAAAAATTGGGCTTCAAGAAATACTCTTAATGATTAACATGCTTGAAATATTTTCTTTTCTCACATTGCTTTTTGGGATTTCTCTTGCAGCTGCTTTTGATGTTAAAATAACTCCCACCGAAATACCTGATGAACTTACTCATGCATTAATAGCTCTTGGTATTTTATTCTCTTCTTTAGAATCTTTAATCCAATTCAACTTTCAAATTCTCATCAACAGCTTAATTTATGGAATTTCTTTTTTGGCTTTTGGCTTTTTGCTTTACAAGCTTGGACAGTGGGGAGGAGGAGATGCAAAAGTTTTGGCAAGCATTGGTTTTTTCTCCCCACTTATATCAAATCTATTAAATCAACCTTTAGCTGAATTTGCTTTCACTTATCTCATAAACCTTTTCCTCCTTGGTGCTGTTTACATGATCTTTTACAGCATAGTTTTAGCTTTGATCAACAGAAAAATAATTTCGAATTTTTTAAAAAATGCGAAATCGAGCTCAAAGATAATAGTTTTTTCTTTTTTGCTTCTTTTCTCTGTAACATTTTTCATAAATTCCCAACTCTTTAAAATTTATAAAATTCCTTTCGAACTTGCTTCAATCATTTTCAACTCTTTGCTGATTTGTTTTTTAACGATTTGTCTATTTTTGCTTTGGGTCTTCGTGAAGAGTGTTGAAAATGTAGCTTTCAAGAAAAGAATTCCAATTTCAAAGCTGAAAGTAGGAGATGTTTTGCTTGAGAGCAAAGTTTGGGAAGGTTTAACTGAAGAAGAAGTGAAAAGAATAAAAAGATCTGGAAAGAAATTCGTTTGGATTAAAGAAGGGGTAAGGTTTGCCCCATCTTTCCCTTTAGCTTTGCTTTTCACTTTTTACTACGGAAATGTTTTGTTTTCTTTCTTCAAGTTTATTTGATAAGCAATTTCTCTCTTAGGAAAATTTGTTTGTATTTTGTAAAGTTTTGCAATTTCTTTTAGCCTTTTATCTCTGGTCAATAAGCTCCCATTCTCGTAAAGTGTTGCCAAAAGAATTTCAGCATCATGTGGCTCCAAATTTCTTTTCAAAGTAAGTAATGTCAATTCAGGGTCTTCTGGTAAGCCAATTTCTTTTATCAATTCCAACATTTCCCCATTTTCCAAATGATAATCAACAATTCTAACATTCTTCCTATTCAACAATTTTTGAAATTCCCAATAGACTTGTTTATAATTTTTTTGCAAAGAATTTTCATAAAGGAACTTACCAATTTCATTCAACACAGGCTGATAGATTGTTATTCTTTTTGTAGAAAACAGCCATTCTAAACTGCTAAAATTTCTTTTAAGTAAGATGTAATCTACCAACACAGAAGTATCTAATGCGTATCCTCCAATTCCTTTTCTTAAGCGATTGTCTATGAAAGCTGAATTCAAATCTTTCAGCAAATCTCTTGCAAAGTACACTTATGAAATAAAGAAGGAAAATTATTTATCTTTTTCCCAATTTTTCAATCCCGTTCATGTAAGGTCTTAAAACTTCTGGAATTATCACACTTCCGTCTTTTTGCTGGTATTGCTCGATTATTGCAATCATCGTTCTACTTGTTGCTAAAGCCGTGCTGTTCAAAGTGTGGACAAAACCTGCAACTGGTTTGCCTGGACCTTCTCTATACCTTATGTTAAGCCTTCTTGCTTGGTAGTCTGTGCAATTTGAGTTCGAACCACATTCTCTGAATTTTCCGTCTGCCATCCAAACTTCTGTGTCATATTTTTTAGCAGCTACTGTCCCCAAATCACCTGTACAAACATTAACAACACGATAATGCAAACCCAATTTTTGGTAAAGCTCTTCCGCATTTCTTTGCAATTCTTCATGCATTTCCCAACTCTGCTCAGGCAAACAAAAAACAAATTGCTCAACTTTGTTAAATTGATGCATCCTGAACAAACCTTTCGTGTATTTACCATGCGTCCCTATTTCTTTTCTGAAGCAAGGTGAAACACCACAAAGCTTTAAAGGCAATTCGCTTTTATCAAAAACTTCTCCCATAAACATCGCGCCCATAGGATGCTCAGAAGTTGCTATTAAGTATAAAGGCTCGTTTTCAATTTTGTAAATTGCTGTTTCAAAATCAGATAAATCGATCATACCTTCATAAGCTTTCCTCCCCATCATGAATGGAGGTTCTATCAAGATAAAACCCTTTTTCCTCAAAAAATCTATTGCAAACTTTTGAATCGCTAAATCCAAAAGAACTAACTCTTCTTTTAGGTAGAAAAATCCTGTACCAGAAACTTTTGCTGCCCTTTCTGCATCTATCAAGCCTAAGCTTTTCAAGATTTCCAAATGGTCTTTTGGTTGGAAATCGAATTTGGGTGGAGATCCCCATCTCCTTATTTCCACATTATCGTTTTCATCTTCTCCATAAGGTACACTTTCATGCACTAAATTTGGAAGTTTCATCAAACCAGATCTTACTTCTTCTTTCAACTTTTTGGCTTCCTCTTCCAATTCTTTAATTTTATCCGGAAGTTTTGCTGCTTCTTTCAAAAGTTCTTCTACATTTTCCCCTTTTTTCTTCATCAAAGCTATTTGCTTGCTCAATTCATTCCTTCTCTTACGCAACTCGTTTATCTTTGTTTGAAGTTCCCTCCATTTTTTGTCGCAAGAAATAACTTTTTCCAAGAGCTCAATTTTTTCTCTATCTCTTCTCTTGCTTATATTTTCTCTCACAAAATCTGGTTTTTCCCTTATCAGTTTTATGTCCAACATTCTCTCTTATAGATTAATTCTTCAATTAAAAAATATTAATCCTTGCACAAAATTTTATTTAATGAAACTCAAGAAAGAGTTGAGCCTTTTAGAAGTCACTTTTTATGGTGTAGGGGTAATAGTTGGTGCCGGCATATTCAGTTTAATAGGAAAAGCTGCGGGTCTTGCAGGTAACTCTCTTTGGATTTCTTTTCTCATAAGTGCTTTGATTTCAATTTTCACAGGCTTCAGTTACGCAGAGCTCGCTGCTATGTATCCGAAAAGTGGGGCTGAATTTGTTTACGTAAAAAAAGCTTATGGGAGCGAATTCTGGGCTTTCCTCATAGGTTGGCTTTTGATTTTTGCTTTAACGGCAGGTATTGCTACGGTAGCGTTAGCTTTTTCTGGCTACTTCTTAGAAGTTTTCAGCTTTTTCAATTTTTTACCGAATTCCTTCATAGCAGTTTTACTCATAGTTGCTCTTTCTTTTTTGA
Organism: Candidatus Aenigmatarchaeota archaeon; assembly: GCA_039092155.1. Classification (GTDB taxonomy): domain Archaea; phylum Aenigmatarchaeota; class Aenigmatarchaeia; order CG10238-14; family SCSR01; genus JAVZGQ01. Next base: position 3,855 of record JAWCEU010000004.1, on the reverse strand, counting down.
ATTTTCAGGGCATAAAAGAAAGTTCTAAGTTCAACATCCTTTTTGTAGTTTTAGTTATAGCAAGCTTGCTTTTCATCATAATTCTAGGCTTGCCAAAAATCTTCTCTTCTGTTTCCAGATATTTTGAAGCTCCTAAAGGTATTGAAGGTGTTCTTTCTGCAACAACTCTTGTTTTCTTTGCTTACTTGGGTTTTGAAGATATAGCTAATCTAGCTGAAGAAACAAAAAATCCGAAGAAGATAATACCTCTTGCTTTAATTTTATCGATTCTAATAACTACTTTGATTTATTCTTTGGTTTCACTTTCTGCAGTGAGTCTAGTAGGGTGGGAAGAGTTATCAAAATCACAAGCACCACTTGCACTTGCTGCTTCTAAAATTTTGGGGGAAAAAGCTTTTTTATTCGTTTCTTTTTCGGCTATTTTCGCTACGATAGGCACTTGTTTAGGCTTACTAATAGCTAACTCTAGGATGATTTATGGCATAGCTAAGGAGAACTGTTTACCTAAATTTTTAGCCAAAATTCACTACAAAAATAAAACCCCGCATTTTGCAATTCTCACAACCATGATCCTTTCAATAATTTTTGCTTTGAGTGGAAGTATAACAAGGATTGCTCAAATAACAAGTTTTTATTCCCTAATAGCTTTTTGTGCTGTGAATCTTTCTTTAATTTATTTAAGATTCATGAAACCAGAACTAAAAAGACCTTTTTTAGCTCCTTTGAACGTAAAAAATTTTCCTTTGACAGCTTTTTTCGGAACAATTTCTTGCATGGCTTTAATGGGTTTCTTTTCCCTTGAAGTTGTAATATTTTGCTTTTTCATCTCAATTTGCGGTATAATCTTTTTCTACTTTTTCAAGAGGGAAAAGCTTAAAAAGTTAAAGCCATTTCTTTAAATGAGAAAATGTCAGAAGAATTCAAAAAACTTATAAAAGAAATTTTTTCAGATTACATCAAATTCTTGTCAACTTATGAAATAGTAGATGAAAAAATTATTCAAGACTTTGCTAAAAATAAACCAAATTTTGTGATATCTTGTGAGCCAGGAAATACAATCTCAACTTATATGCCTGTTGGTGATGCAATTTTTATTAATGTTAGAGAAATTGCAAAAAAATTTAAGGAAATTTCAGCGGAATTAATGCCTTTTTTATTAGAATATGCGATTGCTGAAGAAGTTTCACATGCCTTCATCGAACGTATTAGCCCAACAAACTATGAGACGAATACCCCAGAAGGAATTGCTAAAGCTATTTTTTACATTGCAAAAAAGAAGCTTTAGTGGCACAATTAGTTGAACGGTACTTGTTGTTTCAAGGGTATCCTGAAAAACTAGTAAAATTTTTCCAAAAAAAAATGCGAAGAAACTGCAAAAAAATTGTCTCCAAAAAATTTGGAAGAAGGTAATAAGTTTGAAAATCTCTCAGATCTTGCCCATTTCCTCAAATACCAATTCAATTATGATTGGGAAAGTGTGAAAAAAATAATCCCAAATCATGTTAATGAAATCTACGGAAAAAACGAGGAAAGGATTTACAAGAAAATATTAAGAAAAATTGATGAAATATTCCCTACCTAGTTATTCTTGCTTCTTTCATCATTTCAAAAAGCTCTTTAGCTTTACTGTTTTTTTCAAAATGCTCCCTTATAGGTTTGACCATTTGATCTATGTAATCGGCAACAGCGTTTTTCAAATCTAAAGGATGAAGCTCACCTTTTTTAAAAGCTTTTTCCAACTCTTCATAAGATTCAAACTCTATGGTTCCACCATACTTCTCTGCTCTTTCGATTTTCATTCTCTTAAACTTCCTGAAAATTAAATGTTTAGCGTAATCTAGAATTGGGTTGTTTTCACAAATTTTTTCAGGACAAAAAGCATTTTTAATTTTCTTGAAAATTTCTTCTCTTGAGTCATGAACGAAAATGCAACTCTCTGGCTTGCTTTTACTCATCTTAGAGCTTATTGCAACATCTATTGCTTTGTTTTCATCATAACCTTCTGGCTCTTTTGCCCCTTGCAAACCTATCAGCATGTGATGGCTAACAACAACAGGCTTCCACCAACCAAGCTTAGGACCAATTTCTCTTGCAAGCATGTTTGCCCTTCTTTGGTCTAAGCCTAACTGACAAATGTCAACTTCCATTTCAAAAATATCAGCAACTTGCATCATTGGATAAAAATACTGAGCTACTTCTTTCATTTCTCCAGCCTTTCTTCCCATAATTGTTAAAGCTCTGTTGGCTCTGTTTACAGTTGTGTTTTTCGCTATCAATATAACTTTTTTCCAATACTCTCTTCTGCTCGCTAAATCGCTAGCCCAAACAACTTCAACTTTTTTCATATCAACGCCTGCAGCTTTCCACACTTCTATGAAGTATTCGCCCGCGAGCCTTATCTTCTCTAAATCGCCACCAAGCTTGTTGTTTATCCACGCAAAGTAATCTGCCAAATAAAGCTTGAAGCGAATTCCAGCTTTCAACAAATCTTCAATTAGCATTGGTCTAAAAATTCCGAAAGGCAAGTGAGCAAGTCCTGAAGGTTCGAAACCATCGTAAGCTATTGGATGCTTTTTTGTAGCTAAGAGCTCTCTCAATTCTTCTTCCGTGATAATTTCTTCCCCAACATTTTTCACAAGCTGAAATCTTTCTTCCAAATCCATAATATCACTTTCTCTCTCTTACTTTAATTTGTTTTTCATCAATTTCATCTTCATATCCATTCCCTATTATTTCTATGACAAGTTTCCCTAACTCTGTAAGCTTAGCTGGTTTAAAGCTTGAAACTGTGCCAAATTCTATGAGGTTGAGTTTCCTTAAAACTTTAGCGTTGAATTTTAAAGTAGATAAAGATATGTTAAAAGCTTTTGATGTATTTCTCAAAATTGAAGAAATACTTCCAATATCTTTTTCAATTTGGGATAAAATGAGAAGTTGATTTTTATTTATAGCTCTAAGTAGAAGTTGTTTCAAAGCTTGTTTTTGTCTTGGAGATAAGCGTATTGGCTCTCCATCAACCTCACTATTTTTTATATGGATAGAAAGTTTAAAAGGTTGATGGCCAATTTTAAATGACCACTAAATTAATTTTAAACACAAAATAATTTTTATGATTCAATTAAGCTTTAATGGTGCTTTATCAACAGTTGGATGCTCTGCTGTTTTGGTAGACACGGGAATAGAAAAAATTTTGCTTGACTATGGAACAAAAGTGAAAGAAGTTCCTCCACAATTTCCCATCCCAATCCAAGGCAAACCAGATGCTATATTGCTCTCGCATTCTCATCTTGATCATTCGGGTGCAATTGCAATTTTTTCGGCTAATGGTCAAGGTTGCCCAATTTATTCAATTAACGTTACGAAACCTTTAACAGAATTACTGCTCCTTGATTCAATTAAAGTGAGTCATGAAGAAGGTGTTAGTTTACCTTTTTCAAAAAAGGATGTCCATGAAACGATTAAAAACTTCATCTCAATCCCATACCGCCAAAAAATCAAGTTGAAAAAAACTTCTTTCACTTTCTTAGATGCAGGCCATATACCAGGCTCTGCTATGGTTTTGTTGGATTTTAAAGACAAGAATCTTCTTTACACTGGAGACTTTAAAACTACAGACACAAGATTATTGAAAAGGGCAGAGTTGGATTTGGATAAAGTTGATTATTTGATAACAGAAAGCACATACTCTGATAGGGAGCATCCTGACAGGAAATCGCAAGAAAAGGAGCTGATCAAAATCATAGAAGAAACTTTAGCTGTTGATGGTCACTGCTTAATAGCTGGTTTTGCTGTTGGTAGGTTGCAAGAAATTTTGTTGGTTTTGGACAAACATGGAATAGATTATCCTGTTTATTT
>JAWCEU010000039.1:0-4801 GCA_039092155.1 Candidatus Aenigmatarchaeota archaeon | reverse complement strand
ATTTATCAGGCACTCCAATTGATGCGATAAAGTACCTTTTCCTTCTAATCGCTTTTGTGTTCTTCTTTTCAGCATCTTACAGAATTCACAAGATGTCAAAAGTGTTTGGGTTTGCTTCTAAAGAAATGCCCAAAAAATTGAAAAGGGTCCTTAAATCTTAATTTTCAAGGGAAAACAAAATTAAATTATGAAAGCTCAGATAGCTTTAGAATACTTGATAATTATTTCTTTTGCTTTGATGGTTTTAGTTCCCTACACTTTGTATTTGCAAAATGTTTCAAGAGATGTGAGCGAAGAAAATGATTTAGCGATAGCTTCAAGTATGGTTCAAAAAATTGGTCAAATGGCTGACTGGGTTCATTCCCAAGGTAGCCCGGCAAGAGCTTCAATTTTGATTCAAATACCAAGAAATGTGGAAGAAATTTCTTTCGAAGGTAAGCAAATGACGTGGAAAGTTAGGACAAGGGCAGGAATTTCAGAAATCTATTACATTTCTTCAGCAAATTTAACCGGAAGCTTGCCAACAACTCCAGGCTATTATGAAGTTTTAGTTCAAGCGATTGAAAGAGGGGTGAATGTAAGTGTTAGCTCAAGTTAGCGTAGAATTCATAGCTTTTGTTGCAGTTCTTTCAATTCTCCTCTTCCTCACAGTTTACCAAAGTTCAACCCTTTCCTTCCAGCTTAATTCAGCAAGAATTTTGAAAGATGCTCAAAGCATAAGCGATCAAATTGCTTCGGAAATAAACCTTGCACTTAAAGTTGGAGACGGCTATTCAAGAATTTTTTACTTACCAAAAAAAATTTCAGATTCTCTTGATTATGAAGTTAGTGTTGAAGATTATCGCGTTGTTGTGAAATGGAAAGATGGCTCAACCCAATCAGTCATTTTAACAAAAAACATAACTGGCCAAATACTCAAAGGCAAGAATTTTATAAGAAATGTTGAGGGCATAATTTATGTCAATCAATAAAGCTCAATCTCTAACTTATGATTTTTTCTTAGCTTTAAGCATTTTCTTGCTAGTCTTAAACATAGCTTTAGCACGCTGGTATTTTTCTGCTTTAGAAATTCAAGAAGCGATGGAGAAGAACTTTGCTTTGAAAGCTTCAGTTTCAGCTTCCCAAGTTTGGTTCAAAGAAGGTTACCCAAAGTATTGGGATTTGAGCAATGTGAATGAGTTGGGATTAGCTAATGATGGTAAGATAAATTGGACAAAAGTTGAGATGCTTTCCGATTTAGGATATTCAAAAGTTGTTTCATTGCTAGGCTTAGGAACTTACAATTTATGCTACGAGCTTTACAACAAGACTGGGGAAAAATTCTTTGCTTTCCCTCAAGTTTGTAGTTTAAACTCTGCTAAAGATGTGAATAAAGTTGAAAGGGTTGCTATCCTTGATGAGCAGCCTGTAAAAGTGAGGACTTTAGTATGGAGATGAAAGGCTTAGCTTTCACAACAGATATTTTGATAGGTTTAAGCTTAGCCATTGCTTTAATCATGCTCATACCCTTTAAAACAGAGTCAAGCTACTCAGAAGTGAATTTCCAAGCTTTAACTTATCAAGCAAACGATTTCGTTAACATTTTATCAAATATAAAAGCGAACTCTTTTAAAAATTCCCCAACAATTTCAAAACTTTTGGAGCAAGGAATAATTTCAGAAGTCGAGTTGAACAAAACTTTATTAGATTTGATAGGTAGTCTTTGGTATTCAGGAAACAAGTCAATTGCCACAAACATAACAAGAGAAATTTTTGAAGGCTTAACGGAAAAATGCTTTGCTTTGCAAACACAAAATGAAACTATTTATTCTTCTTGTGATGATTTTTCAGATACAGTGGCTGTTTCTTACCGCATAGAATCTGGTTATGAGGTTGGAAAGCCTGTTTCTGGCTATGTTGCAAGGGCTTGGGCAACAAAATTCAAGAAAAACACAACCAAAATAATACCTTTTTATCCAGAGGGTTCAGGCTGGACTGCTCAAAGGCTTGAAGTTACAAAATCTTTTGCTTTACCTCAAGACATAACAATTTACAACGCAACCCTTTACGTTTCAATTCACTTCGGAACTTCCAAATCTGGAGCTCAATTTGAGCAATTGAAAGTTAACAATGTTCAGAAAAAAGACGATGTTAGATGGCTTTATCTTCAAGAAGAATCTTATGGTTCTGAAGTAACAACGGCAGCATATGGTGTTGTTGATGTAACTGAAGAGATTAAAACAGGGAGCAATTCAATTTACCTTGCAATAGGCACTCCACATTACCATTCTCACATTCACCCAGGAATGAGGCTTATAGTTACTTACAGCTTAACACAAGAATCTTCTGTCGGTAACAAAACTTTTAGGGAAAGGTATTATTTTGATGATGTTGTTGGAAGAACAGGAGCATGGTCCATGGTATCTTTTTACATTCCAGAAAATGCGAAAAATGCTTCAGCTTACCTTCATCTCAAGGCTTTTGGTGTTGATGATACAAGGGATTTACTTGGAAGAAATTCTAGTGATGTTATAATTTATTTCAATTCTAACAATATTTTCTACAAAGATGGATACTGCTCTTCTTCTGAGTGCTATCCCCTTTGCACCCCTCAAGGTACATATTACCGCAATTGCCAAAAAGTTGGAGTTATGAATCCAGAGCTTTTTTTGAATTTAACAAACAACTTGACTTTTGGCACTAATGTGATTTCTGTTTATTTGAATAGTTATGGTGATATACATTGGGGAAGTGGAGAAGCTAGAATTTATTCAGACCCTTTGAATGACCCTGAAAACTCTTCTTACGTTGAAGTTTACTATGAGCTTGAGGAATCGATTTTCAATTACGGGGAAATAGATATAACTAAAGAAATTTTGTTTGGTGGTAATGCGAGCAATCCTAAGAATTTTACTTTTGAGCTTAAACCAAGCCAAAGAAATGTGATAGAAGCTTTTATTCACATCGCCCAGAGCTTTAGCAGTTTAGTTAATGTTTCTTTAAACAATTTCAGAATTTTCACTTCACCTTCATTAAGAGTTGTTCCTGAAAATGTTTATGCTTTCCCAAACAAGCTTGTTTTAGGCAACAATACAGTAAGAATTGTTGACTTTCAGCCTGGCGGAAGCATTTCAAGCACGAATTACATTTTACCTTGGTCTTCTTTCGAATACACTTATCTTGCTAAAGGTTTGGTTGGCTACGGTTCAGTTTTCAACTCTTCAAAGCTTGCGATAGAAGATGCTAAGGAAAGACTTTTGAAACAAATGGGCGAAGAGGGCATAAAAGCGGAAGAAATACAAGTTGATTCCCAATCTGTTCAAGGTGTAAGATGGCTTTGGGGACCAGCTTTGTTTAAAATCTTGGTTTGGGAGAAAAAATGAAAGGCATATTTTTCAGCATGATAGTTGTTTTTTTGCTGATTTGTTTACTCGCTTTCTTATCAATTCAAAGGTCTTTAATCTTTTTCCATTCCACTCAAGTTGCTGTTGAAAGTAGGGTAGAAGCTATGGTAGGATTTTATGAAAGCATAATTCGAGATTCAAGGAAATCAATGGAAATAATAGCGGGAAGGGCTGTTTGTTCTGCAATAAATTATGTTGTGACGACAGGCACCCCTTTACAGTCTTCAAACGAAACAATAGCTGAGCTTATTTTACAAGGAAGCATTGAAGGAGAAGCTCAACCTCTGATGGAAAGCTCAACTATTATAGATTGGAAACAAATGATAGAAGAGCTAGGAAAGATGCAAGGTTTTGAGACAAGCGTTGAAATTGAAGATCTTGTTGTAGAGCCTGAAGACAGTTTTCACATCTCAATCTCTTACTCAATTTTAGTTAAACTTTATGACAATAGGTATGTGACAGCTAATTTAACGAGAAAGTCAAGAGAAAAAGTAATTTTCAGCATAGAAAACATGGAAGACCCTCTCTATCCTTTAAACACTTATGGAAGAATTGTTAATGTTATAAGGCTAAGCCCACATTGGTTGAATTATTCCAAAGAAGATTTGACCAATTTAAAAGACGATTTGAACAATTCATATTACCATCCAAGCTTGTATGGGGCAAGCTTCTTAGACAGGCTTGAAGGTAAGTTTTTCGTTCAAAGCAAATACTGGAAAGAAAAGCCTATTGGCTTAGAAAGTTTTGTGAACAAAGACAAGTTGCTTTCTGCAGGCTTGTCCATAAATACATCAGCCACAAACATCGATTACCTTTACTTTTCTAAAAGCGATGTTGCAGCTTACCTTATTTCTGGTATGCCAACCAATTTTAGATTAGATAATGAAACAACTGTTTATGAAAAAACCCATTTAGAGATATACAATGTTACGGCGATTTCATGAAGTTGAGATATAAAATAGCATTAGCAGTGACATTAGTTTTTGCAGTATTTTTGTTCCTTTCTTCACAAGTGGGAGAAGATTTAAAAGATTCATTTTCAAAATATTTCCAGATTGAAAAGAAAGAGAGTATAGAAAAAACAACTTCTACCACAATCCAAACAAAAAAACTGAATCAAACTGAGGAGAGCAACTATTCAATTTTTCCAGAACCTGAAACAGAAGAAAGAGCAGAAAGAGCTTTAACTTTGGAAATAGTTGACATTTGCTCAGGTAAGCTCAGCCTCTTAACAGTTTCAGAAGGGGCGGTTCGCTGCCTAAACAAAAAGTTTCCTTACTATGTGATTATCAAGAAAAATTCAACTCACTTGAAAACAAGTTTGCAAGGTGAGGATTTTGAAGAAGTTTACGATTTGAACGATTCAATTCTAATTTTCTTCATTTTTGCAGAAGATGTTGCGACTGTAAGCCATGAAA
>JAWCEU010000038.1:0-4805 GCA_039092155.1 Candidatus Aenigmatarchaeota archaeon | reverse complement strand
GTTTGTGTTTTAGGGACGCGAGAATCGAAGATATCGCCCAAAAGTAAAATCAAGTCAGCTTTCAAAGCTTTTTCCATTGCTTCGTCTGCATTCTCAAAACTGTCTTCTTCAAGCTCAGGGGTAAAAGCAAAACCGAAATGAAAATCTGATAAAACTGCCAGCTTCATGATATCTACTTAAACTATGAAACCAAATTTATTTAAATTCTTCTGAGCTGTCTTTCTTCTAAACCTCTTGTAAGTCCAAGCTTTATTGCTAACTTTATTGCTTTCAAGTAATCTTCCCTTATACTTTCTCTCAGCTCAGGATACTTGTTAGGGTTGAGAATTACTTCTCCTGCAGGGTAATATTGAGACATTATGTTTACATAGCTATTTGGAGAAATTTCTTTTGCTATAAAATTCAAAACAGCTTCAGATTCTGCTATATTTCTTGGTAAAACTAAATGTCTTATGAGTAAACCCCTGTAAGCTAACCCTCTTTCATCAATTTTCAAATCGCCCACTTGCCTATGCATTTCTTTCACAGCTTCTCTACACCTATCCCAATAATCCGCAACAGGTGGGTTGGAATATTTCTTTGCTCCTTCATTGCTACCGTATTTTATATCTGGCATATATATGTCAACGATTCCTTCAAGCAATTTAATCACTTCTACATTTTCATATCCACCACAATTCCAAACTATGGGTATTTCAAGACCTTTCTTGCCAGCTATCCCAATTGCTTTAACAAGTTGTGGAGCGAAATGAGTTGGTGTTACTAGATTTATATTGTGACATCCTCTTTTCTGTAAATATAACATCATCTCTGCAACTTCTTCTTCAGAATATTCTTCACCTTCTCCTAGGTGAGAAATCTCATAATTTTGGCAATAAATGCATTTCAAATTGCAATTTGATAAGAAAATTGTTCCTGAGCCATGCGTTCCTACCAAAACATCTTCCTCGCCAAAATGCGGAAAATAACTGGAAACTTTGAGTTTTTCGCCAGAAAGGCAAACCCCTTTTTCTCCCTTAAGCCTATTAACATGGCATTTTCTTGGACACAATTCACATTTCTCCAGAATTTTGTATAATTTTTCAATTCTTTCCTCCATTTCTTTCTTCCCTATCAATAAATAGCTTGGCTTGAATTTTTCTCTCCTAACCATCAAACTATAAATCTTTTTAGAGAAATATTTAATTTTTAGCAAACATGAGTTATGAAGAATTGGTTGAAACTTTAAAGATTTTTGAAAAAAAGGGATTTGAAGGGATTTGGGAATTGGTTTTCACTAAAGGTTCAACTGATATAGAAGCTTATCTTAACCCTCTTTTTAAGAAGGAAATATTGCTGGAATTTGTAAACTCGCTCCAATACAAAACCCCTTCAAAAGCTGAAGAAAGTGCTAAAAAAGTAAGGTTGTTAATGTCGCTGTTCGATGAAATTAAGAGGAATAACTATTTATTTTCACATTCCATGTTTAGATACGTAGAAGAAATTTATGCACTTTTCTCAAAGTACAACCTTCACAACTGTGATTTAAATTTTGGCTCATATGTTCAAAAATCCCACGCAAGAAAAATTTTAGAAAGTTTTGTGGATAAACTTAAAGAAGAAATATCAAAAAATATAAAAGGATAGTATGTCTAAAGAAGGTATAACTGTAAAAAAGGAGGAAAATTTTTCGGAATGGTATTCTCAAGTTGTAATTAAATCTGGTCTTGCAGATTATGGGCCTGTGCAGGGAACAATAGCGATGAGAGAATATTCTTTCGAGATATGGGAAAGGATTAAAGAGATTTTTGATAAAATGATTAAAGAATCTGGACACAAAAATGCTTATTTCCCTTTGCTCATTCCAGAAAGCTTTTTGAAGAAAGAAGCAGAGCATTTTAAAGGTTTCGTACCGGAAGTTTTCTGGGTAACAGAAGCTGGAGATAATAAGCTGGGAGAAAAGCTAGCCATAAGACCAACTTCAGAAACTATAATTTACCACTTTTACTCAAAATGGATAAGAAGTTGGCGTGATTTGCCAGTTTTGTTAAATCAGTGGTGCAATGTATTAAGAGCAGAAATAAAATCAACAAAACCTTTCATAAGAGGTAGCGAATTTTTGTGGCAAGAAGGTCATACTGCACATGCAACTAAAGAAGAAGCTGACGAAGAAGTTATGAAGATATTGAATTTTTATCGAAAATTGATGGAAGAATATCTGGCAATTCCTGTTTTGGTTGGAAAGAAAAGCGAGAGAGAAAAATTTGCTGGAGCTTTATATACAACAACATTAGAAGCGATTATGCCTGATGGTAAAGCTTTACAGATGGGCACTTCTCACAACCTTGGACAAAATTTTTCAAAACCTTTTGAAATTAAATTCTTGGATAAAGACGAAAAAGAAAAATATGTGTGGCAAACTTCATGGGGAATTTCAACTCGACTGATAGGAGCTTTAGTTATGGTGCATGGTGATGACAAAGGTTTAATTTTACCACCCAAAGTTGCTCCTATACAAGTTGTTATAGTTCCTATTTATTACAGTGAAAAAGAATTTGAAAAAGTTGTTAAGAGAGCGAAAAAATTAGAAGAAAAATTAAAGAAAGCAAACTTTTCTGTTTTAATCGATGAGAGGAAAGAATACACGCCAGGTTGGAAGTTCAATGAGTGGGAACTGAAAGGTGTACCTTTAAGGATTGAAATTGGGCCTAAAGATTTGAAAGAAAAGAGAGTTGTTCTTGTGAAAAGAAACGATTTCAAAAAAATTCAAGTTGAAGAGAAAGAATTGGTTGAAAAAGTTGGTGAAATTTTGGAAGAAATACAGAAAGAATTGTTTGAAAAAGCAAAAGATTTTCTGGAAAAACACATAACAGTTGTAAAAAATATGGAAGAATTCAAAAAAGTTATTGAAGAAAAAGGAGGTTTTTTAAAAGTTTGTTGGTGTGGTGAAGAAAGTTGTGAAGAAAAAATTAAAGTAGAAACAGGAGCTACTATAAGAGTTGTTCCTTTTGAGAAAGAAGAAGTTTTTTCGAATTGTATTTATTGCAATAAAGAAGCAAAAGAAGTTGTTTACATGGCAAGGTCTTATTAACTTTATGCTCCAATTCCGAAAGCTATTTAAAATCAAAGGCATAATTAAAATTATCAATTTCTGGGTGATACCTTGAACGAATTGAATGAAGATAAGCTAAAAATTATGAAAAGTGGTACAACTACTGTTGGTTTGATTTGTAGAGATGGAGTAGTTTTGGCTGCAGAAAAAAAATCAACAATGGGCTACTTAGTTGCAAGCAAAGAATCGGAAAAGATCTTACCAATAGCTGATCACATAGCTATGACAATAGCTGGAGTTAGTGGTGATGCCCAAACTCTGGCAAGATACATGAAAGCTGAACTAAAGCTTTTTGAAATCCAAAACCAGAGAAAAATCTCAGTTAAAGGGGCTTGTATCCTACTTTCCAACATCTTGCAAGGCAGTAAATTCTTCCCTTATTATGTTCAGTTAATCCTGGCAGGTTACGATGAAACTGGCCCAAAAATTTTCAGTCTAGATGCAATTGGGGGATGGGAAGAAGAAAAGAAATTCTTTTCAACAGGCTCTGGATCGCCAATAGCTTTAGGTGTTCTTGAAGATAGCTTTAAGCCTGATATTTCTGTTGAAGAAGGAAAAAAAATAGCTTTAAGAGCTATAAAAGCTGCTGTTGAGCGTGATATAGCATCTGGTGGAAAAGGTGTTGACGTAGCTGTTATAACTAAAGATGGGATTAAAATAACAAGATACGAATCCCTAGACGAGATTGAAAAGTGAGTTGTGGTTTGGATGGAAATTCTGGAAAAAGTAAAGAATAGTCTACCAAAGGAAGTAGTGAGTAGAATAGAGCTAGAAGGTTCAGAAATCATAGTTTACACAAAAGATAGGGAATTTTTCAAGACGTGTGAAGAAGTGATAAAGCAAATAGTTGGAGAAATTAAAAAGAGGGTTGAAGTAAGGTTGGAGAAAAATCTCTGCTTGGATGAAGAAGCTGCTAAAGAAAAGATCAAGGAAATTGTACCAGAAGAAGCAAAAATCAAGGAAATTTACTTTGAGCCCGAAAGGAGTTTGGTGATAATAGCTGCTGAAAAACCTGGTTTAGTTATTGGGAAAGGTGGGGAAACTTTCAAAAAAATTAAAGCCGAAACTCTTTGGGTGCCAAGAATAGAAAGAGTTCCACCTATAAAGTCTGATGTTATAAATGGTATAAGGAAAGTTTTACATGCTGAAAGTAAGTTCAGGAAAAAGTTCTTGAACGAAGTTGGAAAGAACATTTTCACTGAAAGAAGTACAAATAGAGATTGGATAAGAATTATACCACTGGGGGGCTTCAGAGAAGTTGGAAGGAGTTGCTTACTTGTTGAAACTCCAAAATCAAAAGTTTTGTTGGATTGTGGGATTTCCGTAGGTGCTTCCAATGCTAATCAATATCCAATCCTTCACACAAAAGAATTCGATTACAACGAAATTGATGCGATAATAGTTTCTCACAGCCATTTAGACCATTGTGGCTTTGTTCCTGTTTTGTACGAAAGGGGTTATGATGGCCCTCTTTACATGACAACTCCAACTGTTGATTTAGCCACTTTACTTTGGCTTGATTACATAGATGTTATGCAGAAAGGTACAACAACTCCACTTTTCACATCAAAAGGTGTGAAAGAAGCTGTTAAGCACACAATTCCTTTAGAATATGGGGAAGTTTCTGATGTTGCTCCTGACGTAAGATTAACTTTTCAAAACGCTGGGCATATCCTTGGTTCTGCTTTAATCCATCTTCACATAGGCGAAGGTC
>JAWCEU010000037.1:0-4860 GCA_039092155.1 Candidatus Aenigmatarchaeota archaeon | reverse complement strand
AGCTTTACACAAAATCCTTTTTTCAATCAATTGTATGGTTTTTTCTTCCGATTTCTCTAAGTCATAAAATTTTTTCTTAAGGTTTAATTCAATATGATTTTCAAAAATTCTGTAAGAGATTGAATCTACATGCTTTTCCAAAAATTTCTTCAAAAAATTTTCAATCACCTCCTCTTTTGAGCCGAAAAAATTTTTGAGAAAAAATTTTTCGCATGATTTGCATCTCCTCACCACAATTTTCTCTGGAAGAAGTTTAGATATGGAAAAGCTTGAAAGAAAACATTCTGCACATAAGTTCTCGTAAAATTTTTCAGTTCTTTTACCACATTTCGGACAAAATTTTTCTCTCATAATTAGATGAAGGAAGAAAAATAATAAAAAATATGTGTTGCAATTAATTAATTAAGTGAAATTTTAAAGCTAAAGCCTCGTTAGCTCAACGGTAGAGCATCCGAAGTAGCTTAAAGCTACTGGTGAACCTTGTAAGCGGAGGGTTGTGGGTTCGAATCCCACACGAGGCTTTAGGTGATAAAATGGCAATCCATATAATTGCTGAACTTTATGGTGTTGCTAAAGAAAAAATTTCAAGGATAGAGAATGTGCAAAAAATTTTGAATAGAGCTATTTCTAAATCTGGTCTTCATGTTGTATCTTCAAATTTTTATCAGTTTGAGCCTTTTGGTGTTTCTGTAGTTTACCTTTTAAGAGAATCTCACCTCAGCATCCATACTTGGCCTGAACACGAGTATGTTTGTTTAGATATCTTTACATGCGGTGAAGATGCTTGTGCTTTGAAAACTTTTGAAATTCTTTTAGAAGAATTTAAACCCAAGAAAGTTAAAAAGAAAATCCTCAGGAGGCTTGTTTATGGAAAGGGTAGAAAGTAAAATTTTACATGAGCTTGCAAGCTCCAACAAGAATTTTTGGGAAATTCTTCAAACTTCTGATTTTTTGCTTAAAGACATAATTTCTTCGCTTAAAAAACTGAAGAAAAAAGGTGCAATAGGAATAAATGAAAATGGTTTTTTCATAACTGAAAGAGGTAGAAAGAAAATTAATCCTAAAAGTTTGGAGCTTGAAGTTAAAGTTTGTAAGTCTTGTGAAGGGAAATCTATTGTTCTGGGAAAAAAATTTTCAGAAATTTTGGAAAATTTCAAAAAAATAGTAAAAGAAAGACCTTTACCGAAAAGCAATTTTTTCCAAGGTTATATGTTTGAAATTGATGTAATCTCAAGGATTGCTTTCATGCACCATCATGATGATATAGAAAATAAGAAAATTGTTTTGATTGGTGATGATGACCTTTTAAGCATAGGTTTAGCTTTGACTGAATTACCATCCAAAATTTTGGTTCTTGATATAGATGAAAGGATAGGTAAATTTATAGAGAAGTTTAACGAAGAGTATGGTTATTCTATTGAGTTCAGGCAATACGATGTGAGCAACCCTTTACCTAAGAGCTTTGAACACAAGTTTGATGTGTTTTCTTCAGAACCACTTGAAACTTTGAGCGGGATGAAAGCTTTCATTTTTAGAGGCATAACTTGTTTGAAAAAAGGAGGTGTTGGATACTTTGGTTTAACTCGCTACGAATCTTCTCTCAAGAAATGGTTAGAAATTCAAAAATTTTTGAATAAGATGAAATGTGTTATAACTGATTTAATTCCTGGTTTCTCTGTTTATCCCATGAACTACGGAAGTATTAATTATGAAAATTTTGCTTATCAACTTGGTTTAAATGTGAAAGAGAATAAAGGGGTAAATTGGTATAAATCTGCTTTGTTCAGGTTTGAAGTTCTTAATGATCCTCCCTTGAAAAACAAAAAAATGAAGATTGATTTTGTTGATGAAGAAGAAGATTTAACTCATCCTTCAATCAAAATTTCACTTTAGCAAATCTACATCCAAAAAATTTGCAAATTTTTCTAAGCCAAATTTTTTTATTGAAGAAAAAATTCCTTTTCTTGAGATTTTCGAGAAAAGCCATCTTAGAAAAATTCCTTTTCTTATGGGCCATGCAAGTTTTTCTTTCCATTTTTTGTCATAATTTTCTCTCAAAAAATTAAGGGAAAAATTGTTTTCTTCAAGTGATTTTATCACTGCTTTTCCTGCTATTTCTGAAGAAATTTTATTGTAAATCAACCCTCCCAACGAAAAAGGTTTTACTTGACAAGCAGCATCCCCAACTAATAAAACTTTTTCCGAAACAGAATTTTTTATCAATCCATACCTTATAACATCTCCAGTTGAATTGAAAATCCTGATTTTACCGAACCTTTTTTTCAAAAATTTTTCTAAATATTTGTTTGGGTTTTGAAAAGACAAAAGACCAACTCTTGCTCTTTCTTCATCTTCTGGAACAACCCAAGCAAAAGAATTTGGAATAAGACCAAAGTGGAGCTCAACTGTATTAGCATCAAAATTTGATTGAACTTCAACTTGTAAACCAAAAAGCAAATTTTTTGGCAATTCTATCCCAACTTTCTTTGCCACTGTAGAGTTTGGGCCATCCGCTCCGACTAAAATTTTTGTTTGAAATTTTCCTTTTGTAGTCAAGATTTTATCTTGCTTTAAATCTAAAAATCTTGTTGAAGTTTGTAGCACAGCTCCAGCTTTTTTTGCTTTTCTCGCAAGCCATAAATCGTATTTTCTTCTATCCAAAACAAACATTGGCTCTCTTGAATCAACTTCAAAAAATTCTTTACCACAAAAAAATTTCGCTTTTTTGACTTTGTTTAAAATTATTTCTCTTGGAATTTTTCCTATTCTCTTACTAACCAAACCTGTGCATTGAACGGGTTCGCCAATTCTAGGATGTTCTTCTAAGATTAAAACCTCGTAACCTTCTCTAGCAACAATCTCAGCAGTTCTACAACCTGCTGGACCTGCTCCCACTACAACACAATCGAACAATAAAATCCCCAAAACAGAGATTTAAAAACTTCTATCTGCCGAAATTCCTTTGAATAGAGTTATACCATTTTATTGCTTTAATCAGCTCTCCCTTAGAAAAATCCGGCCAAAGAGTTTTGGTGATGTAAATTTCGGCATAAGCCGCTTGTATTAACATGAAGTTTGAAAGTCTGGAATAACCTCCTGTTCTTATCACTAGGTCAAGGGGAACTGGTACAAGTAGGTTAGCTTCTATGTCTTTTTCAGTGATTTCTATTCTACCAAGCTTGATTGCCTTTTCTACAATTTTTTTCATCGCTTCCGTTAATTCAAATTTGCTTCCGTAAGCGATCATTAAGTTCAAAATTTTTTTCTGATATTTCGCTGTTTTTTGCATTATTCTCCCCATAATTTTAACGAGCTTTGGAGGCAGTTTTTCCAAATCACCGATAAACCTAACTTTAACTTCGTATTTATCCAAAAAACTTCCTTCCTCTTTTCCCCATTTATCTAAATATTCATACAGCAACTTGAAAAGTTCTTCCAGTTCCTTTTTTGGTCTATTTAAATTTTCAGTTGAAAGAATATAAACAGAAATTTGAGGTATACCAAGTTCAAAGCACCAGTTTAAAAATTCTTCAAGTTTTTTTGCACCTTCTCTATGACCTTCCCATGGTTGAAGATTTCGAAGGCGTGCCCACCTTCTGTTTCCGTCGATTATAACGCCAAGATGGTTTGGAAGCGTTAAATTACATTTCATCTTACCACTCAACATAAAAATTTAATTAAGGAAGAAAGTATAAAAATTTAAGGTTGGGGTCGTCGTCTAACCAGGCAGGACAGCAGGCTCCAGTAATGGAGCTCTGATGAAAAAATGAAGAAACCTGTATGTGGGGGTTCAAATCCCCTCGACCCCATTAAAATTATTCTATCAACTCAACAAAAACCACAGGTCCAAGATTTTTCTTTATTATTTTGCCTTCTCTTGTTTTTTCAAGGTAAATTAAATCTTGCTTATAGCTTGGCCCTAAAGGTGTGACCAAAATTCCTCCCGGCTTAAGTTGGTCTATCCAAGCTTTTGGTATTTTTTCTCTTGGAGCTGCACTAGAAACTATTTTGTCGTAAGGAGCAAACTCAGGCAAACCTTTAGAACCATTTCCAAGTACAAGCTTAACTTTATTCCAATAACCTGTTTTCTTCAAATTCTTCTTTGCAAACTCGTAAGTTTCGGGAAGAATTTCTATTCCATAAACTTCTCCTTTTTCACCAACAATTTCTTTCATGTATGCTAACAAAATTCCTGAGCCAGCACCAATCTCTAAAACTTTTTCTCCTGGCTTAAGTTTTAATGCTGAAAGGAAGATAGCGTGCATTTCCCCGTTCAACTATGGGGTGCCGAAATTGTAACTCCTCCCGGTATGGGAAGGGGTGTGTCTGCATAAGCTTGTTGTTTATATTCAAGTGGGACAAAATCTTCCCTCTTAACTTTCAACATGGCTTTTTTAATTTCAAGATCTTTAATGTAACCCATCCTTTCCAAACTTTCAACTATTTCTTTCCTCTCTTTTTCAAAATTTCTTTTCATCTTTATCCCCACATTTTTATTTAGTAAAACGAATTTGAATAAATATGGAAAGCCCGGCAAAAATTGTTGAAAAAATAAAATCTGTTAAAGTTCAGGGGGCAAAAGAAATAGCTATTTTTTCCCTCAAATACTTGAAAAAATTTTGTGAAAAAAATGGTTTTGGTTTGAAATTTGAAGTAGTTGCTATGATGCTTGAAAATGCAAGACCCACTGCTGTTGTGTTGCATAACTGCTTAGAAATTTTGAAAAAAGAGAAAAAACTTGAAACAATTGATAAGCTCATTAAAGAGCTTGAAGCTTCAACAAAAAAAATTTCACAAATAGGACAAAAGATAATAAAAGATAACCAAAAAATCTTAACTCACTGCCATTCCGGTGAAGCT
>JAWCEU010000036.1:0-4976 GCA_039092155.1 Candidatus Aenigmatarchaeota archaeon | reverse complement strand
GATAAGTCCTTCCGATTTCCCTTTTCTCAACTCCAGAAGCTTCAGAAATTTCATCTAAGGTGCGAGGAGAGCCGAATTCTCTTGAAACAGCATAAGCCAAAGCTGCTATTACCGACTCAATGCTTCTTCCCCTAACCAAGCCTTTATTGACAGCTTCTTCATAATATCTTGCTATCCTTTCATGAATGCTTTTAGACAAGTTTAAGAAAGAAACGATTCTTTGCAACTCGCTCAAAGCAAAGCTTAAGTTTCTATCTTTTGATTTTATCAGCCTTTTATGCCACTTCGTAAGCCTGTAATATTGGGCTCTTTTCTTTGCAGGAACTTTATAAAGCTCGCCAACCCCTTTTCCTATTTCTGTGGTCATTCCTTTGTCATGCTTAGTGAAAGTTAAAGGAGCACCTCCTCTTGCCCTTCTGCTCATTTGCTCAGAATCAAAAGCACGCCATTCTTGTCCTGTGTCTATGAGCTCTTCTTTAATAACAAGCCCGCAATCTTTGCAAATCATTTCTCCTCTATTAGGATCTTCTACAAGGTTAGAACTACCACACTCAGGGCATACTTGGCCTGCTCTTTCTTTTTTCTTTGCCATTTTCATCACTTTAAAGTGAAACTTAAATTCAAAACTTATAAAAAGTTTATACCGTTAAATATTTAAAGCTTTCGGATTTTGTTATGCGCAACGATTTGAAGCATTCTATTTATTTTAGTCAAAAAATAATTTGAATTATGAAAAAGGTAGCTGCTATGCTTTTATTCTTTCTCCTCTTTCGATCAGCTTTAGCTCTTGAACCTTTCTGTGGATGGTCTACTTATGCTTCTTGCTCAAATGATTCAGAGTGCAGAGCAGGAGGTTGTAGCGGACAAGTTTGTGAAAGAATAGGAGAAAACACAGTAACAACTTGTGAATTCAAAGAATGTTATGAGGCTAAAAATTACAACTTAAGTTGCCAATGTATAAACAACAAGTGTCAATGGGGTTATGGAAACAAAACCCCTTATCAAGAACCTAAGCCTTCTTTCACTTCAAGAATAAAAACTCTTGTTTTTTCTCTCCCCTTACCTCTTTTCTTCTTGATTTTTGGCATACTCTTGCTAATAACTTCAAAGTTGGTCAAATTTATCGCCATAATTTTGATAGTGCTTAGTCTAATCCTTTTCTTTTTTTCGCTCTTTTAATTTTGCTGGAATTCTTTTAAGAGTAGCTCCACAAAAATAGCATGTCTTTTCTTCAACTCCAAAAAATTTCTTGCAATAAGGACAATACTTTTTCCACTTGAAAATCTTTTTTATACCTTTTTGCATGATCGGAACGAATTCCAAACCCATTTTTGCAGCAACATTTTGTATACTGTAATCATCGCTCACTATTTTTGCTTTAAGCTCTTTAGCCAAAGCTAAAACTTGAAAATCAGCTTCAGAAAGTTTTTCAAAATCTCCTGTTTCTTTCGCAACTTTCTTCACTTCTTCTACAAATTTTTTTCTTGGTTCAAAAATTTTAGCATTCATTGCTTCAAGCTTCATCTTTGAAATCTTGTCTTTTATTTCTTCAAGCACAAGAGGAGGGATGAAAATTTCTTCCATCTTCCTGAAATCTTGCAAATAAATTATTGCGGAAGCGTCTAGAACAAATCTCATAAGGAAAATATTAAATAAAAGGACATAAATTAATGATATGAGAGATTTTCCTTTGTTGCCTTTTGAAAAAATTTTGAAGAAAGCGGGAAAAGAAGTTGGAGCTGATAGAGTTTCAGAAAGTGCAGTTTTGGAACTTAAAAACATAATGATGGAGATGGCTGAAAAAATTGCTGCTGATGCAATTTTAATAGCAAGACATGCAAAACGCGTAACTGTAAGGAGGGAAGATGTGCAAATAGCTTTCAGAAAAACTTGAAATTTTATATTTTTCGGATTCAAAATAATTAAGAAAAGTGAGAAAATGGAAAAAACAACTGCAGTCATAAAGAACTTGAAACCTGGAAATTATGTTTTGATTGAAGATGTTCCTTGCAAAGTTGAAAGGGTAGATGTGAGCAAATCAGGAAAGCATGGAGCTGCCAAAGCAAGAGTTGAAGCGATTGGCCTTTTTGATGAAAAAAGGAGAAGCATAGTTAAGCCTGCAGATGATACAGTAGATGTTCCTATTCTTGAGAAAAAGAAAGCTCAAGTTGTTGCTATTGTTGGTGAAAAAGCTCAACTCATGGATTTAACAACTTTTGAAGTTTTTGAGTTGGATATACCTGAAGAAAGAAAAGGAAAAATAAAACAAGGGGAAGAAATCGAATATTTTGAGATTGTTGGTATAAAAACTTTGAAAGAATTGAAGTAGCTCAGCTTTCCAAACCTTGTAAAAGTTCGTGTAAATCATTCCCAACATTTTCTCCTATATAGCCTCCTTCTAAAACACCAAAAACAGGTCTTCCCAAATTTTTAATTCTTTTCCCAATTTCTTTGAAAGCTTCTGAAGTCAAACCTAAGGAAGCTATATCACCAAGATGACAATCAAAACCTGCTGAAATTGCTACAACTTCAAACTCTTCCTTTTCAACTTTTTTCAACGCTAAGTCAAGTGTTTTCAAGTATTTTTCATTGCCAATATTGGCTGGTAAAGGAAAATTCAAGCAATTGCCTTCTGATCTTGTGCCCGTGAAAGGGTAGAGGGGGTAGCGATGTAGAGATATGAAAATTACTTTCGGGTTGTTGAAAAAAATTTCTTGAGTTCCGTTGCCGTGATGCCCGTCTATGTCTAAAATAAGTGTAGGTAAATCCAAAGCTTTCACAGCTATTGCTAAGTTGTTGAAATAGCAAAAACCTAAGGTTAAAGCCCCTAAGGCTACTCCATTTTTTCCTGCATGATGGCCTGGAGGACGCATGAGGGAAAATCCTTTCTTTTTTGCTGCAAGGATTGCTGCACCTGCCGCTAACCTTGCATATTCATAAATGTTCTTGTAAGCTGGCGTATCTGGGTCAAAAAAATTTCCAGTTTTAATTCTCTCCAAATGCTCTTCTGTATGCACTTTCAAAATATCTTTTTCAGAAGCAGGTTTCGGCTTAATGAATTCGTATCCTTTCTCTTTCAAAATCTCATAAGCTTTTTCAACCCTTTCTGGGCTTTCTATGTGATTGTCAGAGTATTCTAAGCATTTCTTCGAGAAAACTATTTTCATAATTATATATACAAACTTTCAACTTTAAACAGACAAAATTGAGATTAAACCAATTGCTCCATCACTTCGTAAGGATTTGAAGAAATTATTATCCAGGGTGTAATGCACTCATATTGCTTCACTATCTTCCTGAAATCTCTTTCAATGAATTTTCATCCATTTTAAAAGCAGGGATGGATAAACATTGCCAAAATCAGGACGGGTAAGTGGTTCGCCTCCTGAAATTTCTGATTCTTCACCCTTCATTTTTAATCTCTTCTTAAAAATTTCGCTTTATCGGTATGGTTTTTATTAGGTCAGCTTTCAATAAACATAAGCAGAAACATGAGAAATTTCTTCCTCAAAATACCCTTCCACACCCTTTTCAATCCAATTCACAACTTCTCTCCAATACTTGTTTCTCTTGAAAAGAACATCTGGACTAACGATTTTATGAACTATTCCATCTTTACCCTTTTCTCTTCTTATTTCATTTATGTATTCAATAGGATAAACTTTCGAATTGTCAGTCGTTACTATATTTCCAGTCACAGGATAAATCAACACATTTCTCAATTTTTGAATTCTTGGGTTAAGTTTTTCTCCTAAGCGAGCAGCCACCACATAAAGCTCTATTGAAATTCTTTCCCAATAGCTTCTCCTCCACTCTCTATCTGGATTGAAATTTTTAACCCCTTCTTTCACGCTATCAAAAACCATTTTTGAAGAAGAGCCACTTATTGCTTCATCAACAATCACAACAGCCCTGTAATTTTTCAACTTCTTTTTAAGCAAAGAGCTTATTTTTTCTTCAATCCCTTCACTTCTCTTTTCCACTGTAGAGGAAGCAGGAAGAAACAAAACATCTGCTTCAAAAGGACCTAAACATTTATAAAGACCGTATCTTACTCCCGCCCAAATTGGCAATCCTCCTCTTAAAGGAACTACAAACAACACTTCTTCTAAATTCTCATGCAATTCCACTATATCTCTTGCAATTTTTCCACAAGCTCTTCCAATCTCATACAGACTTTCACAAAATTCTCTCTCCATATATCACTATTTTGTAGTGACTTTTAAGAAGATTTCTATACTTCACTATATACCAGAATTTTAAGTTAAGAAAGTTTCCACACTACCACAGGATCAAGGAGTTTATCAAGGCCTAACAACCTCGGGCTTTTAGTAGGAGCGGGCTTACCTCTCGCTCGAAAGCTTGAGGCTTACACCCCTCCTCTATCAAGCTTGTAGTCTACAAGGGCCCTCGTCTTGCTACCGATGCTTGCGCACCAGTAGCAAGATTGGTCGTCTATTTTCCCGGGTGGTTTCGAGCTTAGATGCTTTCAGCTCTTATCCACGTATGGCTTAGCTGCCCGGCGATGCAAGCACAACCGGTAGACCAGAGGCCACGGAAGGGTGTTCCTTTCGTACTCACCCTTCCTTCCGGTCAGACGACCACCACCTCCTGTAGATAGCGACCGAACTGTCTCACGACGTTCTGAACTCAGCTAGCGTCCCCCTTTAACCAGTGGGCACCTGTACCCTTGGCCGCTGCTGCACGGCCAGGAGGGGGGGAGCCAACATCGACGCACCAACGCGCCGGGTCAATTTACCCGCGCGAAGGGCTCGTTCAGAACGAAGGCTCGCTATCTTTGGGATGAAAACCCCTTCGAGCAGTGGGCTTTCACCGGCCACGGGCCCATTTTAGGGGATTAGCAAGACATTAATTTATTTTCCAGCTTTTTTCTCTTCAACGGATGTGAAAAACCTATTATTTGATTAAATTTTTCTATGTTTTTCCTTCCATTTATTGGAAGGACCTTTACTCCC
>JAWCEU010000035.1:0-5084 GCA_039092155.1 Candidatus Aenigmatarchaeota archaeon | reverse complement strand
TGAGTCAATTTTCCAAACAAGTTCAGTGCCGTTAGCAACTTTCCTCAAACTTGGCCTTAAAGTGTCGAATTTTTCAACAACTTTAACAATCCCGGGAGCAAAATCTCTAACTATCACATCTTTAATTTCATGTCTTGACCTGTTTTTAACTTCAAGCATTACAGTTATTTCTTTTTCTTTTGTTATCGGCCCTTTATATGCAGGCTTTTTAACAATTTTTATGTTGAAAGCTTGTACGAATGTGTAAGAAGCGATGAGAATTAAAATGATTGCTATCAAAACTGCATTCCATGTACTTATCTCATAAACTATTGAATAAGACTCTCCAGGCATTAGTGTTGGAACTTGCCAACTGTAAATCACTCTGTTTTCTTTAACTTCTTCTCTTGAAGGCTCTTTCTTCGGGAAGAAGAAAACTTTCATGAAAAGCGGAATGCTTTCTGAAAGGTAGATGTTTGTTGCAGGAACATTTCCTTCATTCTTAATCGTTATCTCAATAGTTTGAGCTAAAAGCCCATACCTTATTGTTTTTGTTATAGGTAAGTAATTCAATCTTTCACTTGCGTTTATTGTTAAAACTTTGAATTGAGCTTCTTTTCGCGTGATTGTCGTTCCGTATTTATCTTTCAATAAAACTTCAACATCGTAAATTCCAGGTTTTTGATATTTGCTCAATTCAAAAACATGTGTCAAAATTTTAGTACCTTTACCTTCAACACTTTCTACATACTCCTCAAATTTCTTCACAAGCTCTTTATCGAACCAAATGTTTGTTTGAATGGTAAAAGGTTGGGAAAAGCTTGGAGAAGGATTTTTGACCAAAACTTGAATGCTCAATTTTTCACCAGGCACCAAATTATTTTTATCAAGTTTAAAATCATAAATGCAAACCCCATACTTCCTAACAACATCTATCCTAAAACTTTCGGAAGTTTTTATTTCAGTGTTTGTTAAAGAAACGACAGTTAAAGTGAAGAAATTTGAAGCTTCTTCGGCGCATTCAGGGATTTGGAAATGTATTTTGAAGCTCATGTTTTCTTGAGGGTTCAAGGTTAAGCTGTATTTTTCTAAGCTTGGATAATATTGCAAAGGAAAAAGTGAAATTGAAAAAATGTCTTTGAAAGCTTGATTGTTTTTCACATTTACTTCAACACTTCCAGTCTCGCCAGCATAAACTGTTAAAAGCTTTGGTTTTATAGATAAGCTTATCTCGCTAGCTGAAGAAATTCCAACGAGTAGCAAAAAACTCATAAAAGTGAAAATCAAAACTTTTTTAATCTCCATTTTCCCACTATATATTTTTTGTGATTTAGAATAAATAAACTATTTCTTCTTCCCAATCAATTTTTTGAAAGCATCTTCTATTAAATTTCCTATTGGTTTCAATTCTACTTCTTTTCTAGCTCCTGGTTGAATTAAGTAAGAAATCTCGTATTTTTTTCCATATTCTTCACACCACGTCAAATTATCAAAAGGTATTCTTTCTTTTCTTTCTTCAAATTCAGCATAGCCTACTGCAACTAAAGCTATTACTTTAAAATTTTCTGGAATTTTTAAAATATCCTTTACAATTTCTTCGTCAAAAGAGCTCACCCAAATGCTTCCTAAACCTAAAGCGTTTGCAGTCACAAGCATTAACATCGTTGCCGCTGCACAGTCTTGAATTGCATAAATCTTACCTTTTTCACCAAACCTTAAGCTCGCTTTTTCCAAATCGGCACAAACAACGATGATAACAGGAGAATCTTTGAGTAAAGGATGCTCAAGAGCTGCTTGATAAATCTTCTTCTTTTTTTCTTCATCTTTAACTACAATAAAATTCCATTCTTGAATTTCCCCTGCAGAATGAGCATGATTTGCCATGTGTAGAATTACCCCAATTAACTTATCATCAACTTTCTCTTTTTTGAATTTCACAACTTTTTTCCTTTCAGCTATTGCTTCGTAAATGTTCATCCTCTCAATTTAAATTTGGGTTTAAACATTAAATCCTTTAACCAACGATAAGAATAAGATTAATAAGGTTCAATTCTTTATCGATGAATTATTCAGAGCTTGTAGAATACTACGAAAAACTGGAAAGTGTTTCAGGGAAAATTGAAAAAACTCAAATATTGGCAGAGCTATTTAAAAAAGCAAGCTCAGAAGATTTGCCGAAGATTGTTCTTTTAGTTCAAGGCATAGTCTACCCAGCTTACACCCAACTTGAGCTCGGAATTGCTACACAAATGATGATAAAAGCAATTTCAAAAGCTTCCGGTTTTAAGCCTGAAGAAATTGAAAACAAGTTTGCAAAACTTGGTGACTTGGGCTTAGCTGCTGAAGATTGTATTAAAAATAAAAAACAAGTTACACTTTTCAAGAAAAAGTTGACAGTTGAATTTGTTTTCAAAAATTTACAGAAGTTACCAATAATAACAGGCGAAGGCTCTCAAGAAAAGAAGCTCAGTTTGTTAGCAGAGCTTTTGTCTTCAGCAGAGCCAAAAGAAGCTAGATATATAGTTAGAACTGTGCTTGGAGAGTTAAGAGTTGGCGTGGCAGAAGGTCTGATAAGAGATGCTATAGTTGAAGCTTTTCTAAAAGAGTTTGATAAAGAAAAAGCTACTAAAGCTGTTGATTATGCTTGGAATATCCTTTCAGATTTTTCAGAAGTTGCAAAAATCGCAAAAGAAGAAGGGATAAAAGGTTTGGAAAGGGTGAAAATTCAGCTAGGAAGACCAATTCAACTCATGTTGGGAGAAAAAGCTGAAAGTATAGAGGAAGTTGTGAAGAAGTTTGGAAAAGTTGCCGCTGAATATAAGTACGATGGCATGAGGGCAGAAGTTCATAAGAAAGGCGAAGAAATATGGATTTTCACGAGAAGGTTGGAAGATGTTACTAAGCAATTTCCTGATTTAGTTGAGCTTTGTAGAAAAGGTTTGAAAGCAGAAGAATGTATAGTTGAAGGGGAAGTTTTAGCAATAAATCCAAAAACTGGCTTGCCTTTACCTTTCCAAATTCTTTCACAAAGGATTCACAGGAAATATGATATAGAGAAAATGGTGAAAGAAATACCAATCCAGTTCAATTTGTTCGACATTCTTTACTTAAACGGTAAAATGCTCTTGAATAAGCCTTTTTTGGAAAGAAGGAAAATACTTGAAAAAACTGTGGAAGTAATTGAAGGTAAATTCCAACTTGCTAAACAAATAATAAGCGATAAAATAGAAGAGTTGGAAAAATTCTACAAAGAAGCTTTGGATGCAAAACAAGAAGGAATTTTCCTTAAAGTTCTGGATTCACCTTATGTTTTTGGAAGGCATGTTGGAGGTTGGTATAAAATCAAGCCTATAATGGAGACTTTGGATTTGGTTATTGTTGGAGCAACATGGGGTGAAGGAGCAAGGGCTAAATGGTTGACAAGCTTTGAGCTTGCTTGTCGCGATCCAGATACAGGAAAATTGTTGAGGTGTGGAATGATGTCAACAGGCTTAACCGAAGAAGAGTATCAACAGATGACAGAAATGCTTAAACCTTTGATAATTGAAGAAAAAGGCAAAAATGTAAAAGTTAAACCTAAAATAGTTATAGAAGTTGGATATCAAGAAATTCAAAAATCTCCAAATTATGAGTCTGGGTTTGCTTTAAGGTTTCCAAGGTTCATAAGGGATAGAACTGCAGACAAATCTCCTGAAGAAGCAGATACCATAGAAAGGGTTAAAGCTCTTTACGAGAGTCAAGGGAAAGCTGGCTAATTTCTATTGAACAAAAAATTTTTTAATAACTTTTGGAAATTAGGTAAAAGCTTTTATCTTTTCTTTTTTTATTTTTACACATCACATAAAACCTTAAAATATTGAATCACCAATAGTTAAAAGGTAAGAAAATGTTAGCTTCGGCTAAAACAATGGAAGCTTTACGTGGAATAGGTTTAAACCTCTATGAAAGAAGACTTTGGGTAGCTTTGCTTGCAAGGGGTGCAAGTACTGCAGGTGAACTTTCTTCAATAGCAAATGTACCAAGGTCGAGAACTTACGATGTTTTGGAAAGTTTGGCTGAAAAAGGTTTTGTTGTCGTGCAATCCGGAAAACCTTTAAGGTATGTTGCAATCCCACCAGAAGAAGCCTTAGAAAGAGCAAAACAAAAAATAAGTGAAGAATTGAAAGAAAAGATAGCAAGAATAGATGAACTTAAACAAAGCCCTGTTATGAAAGAGCTTAACGATATTTTTGCACATGGTCTTAAAGTTATTTCACCAGAAGAAATAACAGGAGCTTTGAAAGGCAAATATTCTTTACACCAACAGCTTTCTTCAATGTTCAAAGATGCTAACAAACAAATTGCAATAGTTACAACACCTGAAGGTTTGATAGAACTAACCACAAACCATCTTGAAGTTTTGAGGAAAGCCAAAGAGAGAGGAGTTAGCATAAAAATTGCAACAAGTGGAAAAGAAAAAGCAAGCGAAGCCATAAAGATTTTGAGTGAAATAGCAGAGATAAGGGCTTTGGATGAAAAAGATATAGATTTGGCTGGAAGATTTTGCATTATAGATGACAAACAATTTGTACTTTCTCTTACAGACACAAAAGTTCATTCAACTCAAGATTTAGCCCTATGGAGTAAAAGTGAGCATGCAGCAGGCAATATACTTTCACCACTTTTCAAGCTAGTTTGGCAACACTCAAAGCCAATCAGCTAACAGATTTTGAGCCCCAAGGCACGAACGTGACTCTTTTAGAAAGTTCTCTTGGCATGTATAAAGGCCTGAAAGGCATTCCAGAAGTTTTATTCTTGATTTCTTCTATCAATTCTTCCAAACTCATTTCTTTCTTGAAATCTTCTTTCAAAGAAGATTTTTCCCTTATAACAACAGGAATTTTTCCGGATTTCATTTCTTTTTCCCCTATCACAACGATGTAAGGAATCCATCTACTTTTTGCTTCAAAAACTTTTTTTGAAACTGTGAGTTCGCGATCATCAACACCAACTCTTATTTTTTCTTTTTCTAGAACTTCAGCTATTTCTTCACATTTCTTCAAATGCTTTTCTGAACTTACGGGTATTAACCTAACTTGCTCTGGAGATAACCAAACTGGTAGCAT
>JAWCEU010000034.1:0-5152 GCA_039092155.1 Candidatus Aenigmatarchaeota archaeon | reverse complement strand
CTTGAAGAAAGAAAAGAGGTTTTATCACGCTTGTTAAACCGAATTCTTCGATTTTTTTGGAAACAGGGGAAAAATTCTTTAAGCCAAGTAGGTAGCCAGAGTATAAAGTCATGATAGCGTGTGAAACTATGTCGTTCAAATTTTGGCCTGTTGCCAAATATTCAAAGTTGTTTTCAAAAGCAAACTTGTTAAAGTTGTACCTTTTAATCACACCACAAACCTTACAAACTTTCCTATTTTTCTCAACAAAATTGAATAGATTTACATCAACAACATTCAGCTTTACACCAAGCTTTTCACAAATTTCTTTGCTTTTTTCAAGCAATTTTTTCGAGTATTCGTTTATATTCAAGTTTAAGTGAAGTGCTTCTAAATTTTCACAACCTATTTTTTTAAGAATGTGTAAAAGTGCTGAAGAATCTTTTCCTCCCGAAAGGGCAACGCAAATTCTCGACTTTTTATCTATTTTAAACTTATCAAAAACTTTCTTCACTTGCCCTTCAACATATTCGTTGAAATGATCTTTGCAATAATTTTTTCTTTTCCAACCAACATGGATTAAAGCTTCTTCTGAGCATTTGCTACATTTCTCCAAACTTACCACTTTTCGTAATGAATTTTCTTTTCATCAAATTCTTTCATGCTATGTGGAGGCTTTTTTTCCGCAGGATAGCCCAACGGCATTAAACCTAAAACCCTCACTTTTTTAGGAGCTTTTATGATTTCTTTCACATACTCTTCACTATCTTTCATGAAAATTGTTTTCCCTCCCATTATTTGGCAGAAACAAGTTCCTAAGCCTTGGTTTGTGGCTTCAAGGTAAATGTTTTCAGCAAGCATCGAGCAATCTTCTACCCAAAATTTTGAAAGAAAGCTTGGTTTGGCACAAATCACAAGAACAACAGGAGCATCTTTTACAAAACCGCAAAAAGGTGTAGATTTAGCCAATTTCTCTTTAGTTTCTTTATTTTTAACAACAACTATCTCCCATGGCCTTAAATGCATGGCAGAAGGCGCAAACATAGCAGCTTTTAAAATTTCTTTAAGCTTTTTTTCTTCAACTTCTTTATTCTTGAACTTTCTTATGCTTCTCCTTTTCCTTATAACTTCAAGCATGAATTAAATTTTTTCATTAAAGCTAATATCTTTTTTATATCAGTGCTTTTATTATATCTGCTCTTGCTACAATCCCAACGAGCTTCCCATTTTCTATGACTGGCAATCTATTGACATCATGTTTATCCATCAAGTTAGCAGCATCAAAAATTGTAGCATCAGGACTTATTGAAACAACTTTTTTGCTCATTATCTTTTTGATTTTTATTTCTGACATCCTTTTTATCTCTTTTTTAAGTTGAATGTAATCTTTGCCAGTTTCGATTAAATCGAGAAAAAGAAGGGATAAAGAGGGGATTTCATGGACTTTACCAACTTTCAACTTAATTTTGATAAATTTCACTATATCCGAAACACTTATTATTCCAACAACTTTTTCATTTTCAACAACAGGTGCGCCTGAAATATTATTTTCACAAAGAACTTTTGCAACTTTGAAAATTGTGTCTTCGGGAGTGAAGAAAATCACATTTTTATTCATTATTTCCCTTACTTTTTTCATCTTTCTCAATTAAAATTTGACTTTCAAATATTTACCTTATAACACTCCCGGCTTCTATTTCTTTATCGCATTGCAGTAAAGCTATTTTCCCCTTTCCATCATCTGCAGCTAGTATCATGCAATTGCTTTCAACTCCCATTAGCTTTACTGGTTTCAAGTTTGTGACGAAAACAAATTTTTTACCAACAAGTTCTTCTGGCTTATAGTATTCGAGCAAGCCAGCAACAGCTTGCCTTTTTTCGTTTCCAAAATTGACTTGAAGTTTGATGAGCTTTCTTGAATTCGGTATTGGTTCTGCATTTTCAACTTCACCGACTTTCATTTCAACTTTTTGAAAATCTGAAAAAGATATTTCCATTCATTCACCTCCTAAGCTTTTGGCAACTTTTCTTTTTGTGCTTTTATTTCTTCATCTTTAATTATCTTGAAAAGTATTTCAGGTTTTTTGATTTTCCAACCTGGTAGTAATTTAAGTTGAGAAGCAGAGCTCCACTCTTCTTTATGCACAGAATCCTCATAACCCAAAAGATTCCAAATCTTTTCTGCAGAGAATGGTAAGAATGGAGCAAGTAAAATGGCTAAGCTACGAACAGCGTTTGCACAAAGGTAAAGGGTTGTAGGAGCTTCTTCTTTTTTCGCCCAAGGCTCTTTTTTCTGGAAGTATTGATTACAAGTTGAAGAAAAATCTAAAATTGCTTTTAATGCTTTGTCCAACTCTATTTTTTCTATTAAATCTCCAACAACACTTGCTATGTTTTTAATTCTACTTTCAAAGTTTTGGTCTTCTTCAGAGTATTTACCAGGTCTTGGAATTTTTCCTTCAAAATTGGAATAAATGAAAGTTAAAGTTCTGTGTATAAAGTTACCAATATTTGCAACGAGCTCGTTGTTTATCTTTGCTTGAAAGTCGTCCCAATCAAAGTTTATATCCACTTGCGAATATGGTGTAATCCTTGTCAAATAATACCTCAAGTAATCTGGAGGAAAAGCTTGTAAGAAACTTCTCAAGCTTATGTACCATCCTTTACTCTTTGAAAGTTTTTGGCCTTGTAGCATTAAATGGCCACGAGTTGGTATGTAGTCTGGTAGCTTAAAGCTTCCTTCTCCCAGCCTCATGGCTGGCAAGAAGAGGTAGTGATGATACACTATATCTTTTCCTATGAAATGGTAAATTTTTGCAGAGTTCCAAAATTCTTTTCCATCAAGACCTTTATCTGAAAAATATTTCAAAGTAAAAGAAATGTAACCTATGTGGTTGTCGAACCAATTGTATAAAACTTTACCTTTCGCTTCTTTCAATGGTATTGGAACACCCCATGAAATGTCTCTTGTTATGTCCCAATATTTTAAACCTTCTTTTATCCACTGCAGCACATAATTCTTGACTTCAGGTTGCAAATTTTGGTTTTTTTCTAACCAATTTTTAAGTTCTTCTGAAAAATGTGGTAAATCAAAAAAATAATGCAAGCTTGTCTTTGTAGTTGGAGTAGAGCCACAGATTGCACAATGCGGCTCTTTTATTTCCCCAGCTTGTAAAGCTCTTCCACAAACTTCACAAGAATCAGAGTATTGCTCTTTAGCTCCACAGTAAGGGCAAGTTCCTTTCACATATCTATCTGGCAAAAATCTTTTACAATTTTCACAATAAGCTTGCTCTATTTCTTTCACGAAAATGTAGCCTTTAGCGTTCAAAACTTTAAAGAAATGTTGAACCAACTCAACATTTTCTTTTGAATGAGTTTGATAGAAAATATCGAAATGGATGCCTGCAGCTTTAAAATCTCTTAATTGTTCAGAATACCAGTAATTCACATATTCTTCGGGTTTTTTTCCTTCTTGCTCCGCCTTTATCAATATTGGTACTCCAAAATCATCTGTACCACAAACATGTATAGCTTCATGATTGCAAAGTTTGCAGTATCTTGTGAAGATGTCTGCAGGTAAGTAGGTCGAAACTATGTGCCCTAGATGTATTTCTCCATTAGCGTAAGGCAAAGCGCTTGTAACTAAAATCTTGGCTAATCAAACCACCCCTTAAATATTGTTTTATCTTTTTGAAGTTAATTTTTTAAATTTTAACTTCAAATTTAAAAAAATGGGTGTAAGGATTGAGAGGCTAGATCCTCCAGGAATTTATACTGAAGAAGACATTCTAAGATTAAGGTTCGTAGAATATTCGTTGAAAGAGCATGATTCTTTAAAAATGGAAGCTGCTAGTGAAGGTGAAGAAGAGATTGGTGGTTTAGAAATTTCAGGTAAAGGATATAAAAGAGAAGTAAAAGCTTCTGGAATAAGTGGGAGGAGAAGTTTCACTTACAGCGAAGCCACAGCCTTCAACATAAGCGAGAGAAAAAGAGAAGTGATTAAAAAATTTTCTCAACCACCTGAAATTAAAAATTCAAGAATTTATCTTGATGGAGAAAATTATGTGATTGAAGTAGATTTCGTAAGATTGGGGAAAAATAGAAGGCTTAAAATCGTTACACCCTCTTTAGCTTTAGAATATGTGGAAAAACTGCTTGAAGAAAAAATGACAGAGGCATGTGCTTTAATACCTTATTCTGATGTTGTGGTTGAGAAATTGAAAGAATACGTGAAAAATTTGATTTCGAATAAAATCTAGATTTTCACTTCAGTTAGAGAGTTGAGTATTAAATCTGGTTTGAATTCTTCGAATTCTTCCACTTCTTTATCCACACCAGTTCTCACGAGAACAGAAAAATAACCACATTTCTTCCCCAAACCAATATCAGCTTTCACTTCATCCCCAAAAACAACAGTATCTTTTCTTGGAGATTGAACAAAAAGCTGAACCAACTGGCACATAACATCAGAAGGCTTTCCAAGGAGCTTTGCTCTCTTGTTACAACTGTATTCAATTGCATTAACTATGCTTCCAGTTCCAGGTAAAATCTCCTTTCCAAAAACAAAAGCTCTTCCCATGGCAGAAGCTAAAATAGCTGCACCATTTTTCTTCACAGCTTTAACTGCAATTACAAGCTTCTGAAAATTGAATTTAGTGTCATGACCTACCACAACATAATCAACATTTTCATCTTCTCTAATTTCAATCCCTCCTTCTATCAAATCTTCTTTCAAACCATCTCCAATCACAAAAGCTTTCCCTCCTTTAATTTTCAAGTATTCTTCTATTGCTAGCGAAGAGCTAATTATTTGATTTTCTTCACATTCAATTCCAAAATTCACAAGTTTTTCCCTAAGCTCTTTTCTCCTAACCATCGTGTTGTTAGTTACGAAAAGGACTTGCTTTTTCTCTTCTTTCAACTTTTCGATCAATTCTTTTGAACCGGGAAGCAATTCTTCCCAATTCCATAAAGTTCCGTCTAAATCAAGAATAAAGGTTTTGAATTTTTTGAAATCCATAGTAATTATTTTTATTAGAAAAGCATAAATTATATTGTGATAGGTAAAGCGATAGTAGAAGGTTTCAAGTTTGGATTTTCACTTAAAAGGTTAGTTCCAGTTTTGTTAATTAACTTCCTTTTCTTATATTCAACTTTCTTTGTGTTGGGG
>JAWCEU010000033.1:0-5440 GCA_039092155.1 Candidatus Aenigmatarchaeota archaeon | reverse complement strand
CATAGATTTGAAAACAGGGAAGAAGATCATTTAGATTTTTTGGCAAAAATTTTAGCGAGAATCCAGAGAAAAATCAATAAAGCCCCTGCAACTAACAAAAACAAAAAGACAGAAGAGAATTGATTTAAAACTACATCCAAGATATCTTTTTTGACAAAAAAGGGCAATTCTTTAAAAATAATATTTTGAAGTAAAGGAAAAACGAAGAAGAAAATACCTATTGACAAAAACTCTAAACCAAAAGTTTTGAATCTTTCAGACCAACTTTCAATTGAAATTAAAAGGAGAATTGCAAAAAATGAAGTAGTCAAAATTGAAAGTTTAAAAATTTTGTCAAAAAATGTGTAAGCTTTGTTGCTGAAAATTACAAGAAAATCTTCGAGCGAATTTATATTTCTCAAACATTCTAAGAAAGAGCACTGGTATTCCTTAAAATATATGCTATCAAAAAGTTTATAAGCTACAGTTTGAATTGCTAAAGTTAAATTCTTCCCTAAAATTTCAGAGCAACTTACGCTTAAGTTGTTAACAGAAAAAGTAAAATTTGGATATAAATTGCAGTGCAAAACTATTTTTTCGTATTCACTTTCTATTTTTTCTCTACTTGCATTTAAAACAACATTCGAGTAAATCATGGAGAAAAGACTTTTAGCATTTTCGTAAGAAGTTAAGTTTCTTAAAAAGAATGTCAAAATCAAAAATGTTAAAGACAATGGAAATAAGAAGCTAAATAAAAGTTTTGCAATTTTTCGCAGCACTCCCATTTCACTCATCTTTGAAAAAGCTTATAATTTTCTTTTGTTTTTTCCCACTTAATATATCTTCTTCAGTTATCCCTAAAGCTTTCAACACACGCATGCTTGCAGGTATTATTTGATGATGTATGTAGTAGTCAGGATCGTATTGATTTGGTTTAACATCTTCAACTGGTTCTGCCCTTTCAGCTATACTTCCAGCACCTTTTGTTATAACGAAACCTATCACCATGCCTTCACCTATTATCCTACCTCTTGCCATTGCTTTTTGAGCAGCTTTGACATGAGGACTTATTTGTTCGTAAGATGACAAAGGTCTTGTGATTTGCTCATAAATTGTTAATTCTTCCAATGAAACTTTGCCTTCTCTAATTCTTCCAATAACTTCTCTCACAAGCTCAACAGCTTTTTCAGGATTCCTCTCTTTCAGTATTGTTACCAAAACATCTCTTTGTATCTTCTTGCTCAATTCACACCAATCTCTTCTAACCGCTTCGTAACCTCTTATTTCAATGTTTCCATCATAATCAAGAAGAGCATATCTCTTCTTTGCACCAATTTCACCCTTTTCTCTAGCAACAAATATTCCACCTCTATAAACACCTCTGAATTCAAGTTCTATGATGCCAGGTAGCTTTTCGTTGACTTTTTCAGCGAATTCTTTCCCAATTTCTTCCAATTCACCTTTATCATCTTTTTCAGGATAAATGACCATTAAAGAATCGGTATCGCCATAAATTATTTCAAAACCGAATTTTTTTGCTTCTTCAACAACAGTTTTGATATAATACCTTCCAAAAGCTGCTGTCGAAGCTCCACATTCCCTTTTATACCATTTCGCTCCTACAAACCCAAAATAACCGTAAGAAGCATTGGCAATTGTTTTCAGAGCAAATTGCCTGTTATCTAAAAGCTTGTATTCTTTACTTCCTTTAGCCAACTTCTTCATTTTGCTTTTTATCTCTTGTCTTTCTTTGATTAAATGCTCCAAATGTTTTGGAATGAAACCTTTCACTTTTGTGCAGAAATACCAATTGGTTTCAGGCACTTTGTTTTTTTCTTTACATTCTTCATGTCCACAATTGATGGTTTCTGGTGAAATGTTGTGGGAGCAAATTATTGTAGGATAAAGGCTTCTGAAATCGAAAACTAAAATGTTGGAATGAATGCCTTTCTTAGGTTCAATAACAATAGCGCCTTTGTAAGCGGGCATCAGCTTTCTCTTTTCAATTTCCTCAGTTTTTGGCCTGTTTGGGATTAAAACATTATCCGGGAAAGCTCTCCTCATGTAGAAAGCTTCAACAAGTTGAGAATAAGTATTTCTACACACATCAAAAGGAAGCAAACCAGTTAATTTGCTCAAAGCAAAAATTTGTGGTAGAATGAGTTCGGAGAGTTTAAAAGTTAGAATTGAGTCATGAAGGCTGTATTCAATCAATCTTTCAATTCCCTCTTTTTTATTCCATATTTCAACCATTTCTTTGTAACCCATTTCTTTTTTACCAGTACCCAACAATTCTTGAGCTACTTCATTCAAAGTTAAAACTTCACTTTTTAGTGTTGCGGAAAGGATATGGTCTATGAAGTTGAAAAGGTCTATGTGAACCCTTCCCTTAATTTTCGCTGAGCTTACCCTTCCTCTTCTCACTAAATGTAAAGAAGAATTATCTCTTCCCATTTTCAAATCTACTTTCAACTTTTCAGCCCTTTCTTTAATCTTTTGAAAATCGAAGTTATCGCCGTTATAAGTGCAAATAAAATCAGGGTCTTCTTCTTCAATTATTTCTAAAAACCTTTGTATGATTTCTTTTTCTCCTTTCAAAGATTCCACATAGCTTGGTTGATTTTCGCAAGATTTGGAAGTCAAAACTTTTTTAACTCCTTTGCTTGAAACTAAACTCAACATTATCAACTTTGAGCTTCCGTTTTCTTCTATGAATTCTGTATCAAAAGCCAAGATTTTAAAATCAACATCTTTTTCTTCTTTAATTGGTTTCACAGAAGTTGCATTTATTATCACATCAGCTTTTAAATCTTGGTCTTCAACTTTTTCACCTTCAACTTCAATCCAACCCATAGGTTCAATTTGTTTATCAATTAAGTATCGTTTGTAAAAAACAATATCATATTCGTAAGTTTCTTCAACTTCTTCAAACTCTTTTATCAAATCTCTTAAGTCGTGTATCCTTCTTGGATTGTTGATCAAAATTTTGAGAAGTTTTACTTTTTCGTTTTGCCAGTATTTTTCAACAACTTCAACTTTCAAAAAATTTATCCCTAAATTTTTCAAATCTAAACTTTCAACCCTCTTTTTCAATTCTTCCAGCTTATCTTTTTTTGGCATAACATAGAAGTATGGGAAAAATGTTTTGTCTAGGACTACAAAAGTTTTGCCCTTAGAGTTTTTGCAGTATAACCTAACAATTGGCTTATCTTCAACTAAAGTATAATCTGCATCAAAAATGATTAGACTTTCTTTCAAATTATCACCAATATAATCTTGCTGTTCTTGAATTAAATATTCCTAATGGAAAACAAATCCAGTTTCTTTCGACCACAACAACAAATCTAACTCATCAAGCGGTATACCAATTCCATTAGCAAATCTTTTCATCTCTTCTTCAATCTTGAGATATTTTTTCTTGCTCAAAGATTTTGGCAAATCTTTTATGACATTCAGCTCCTTTAAATTTTTTAAAACATGCTTATCTAATATAGCAAGTTGATTATCGCTAAGACCAATATTCCTTATGAAGTGGCTAGCTTCTTTCATCCCCATTCCTTTAATGTTTTCAACCAACCATTCTCTCAACTCTAAAGGGTCTACGAAAGAAAGGAGGAATTCTTTAATTTGTATTTTACCTTCAATCGTGAATTTTTTTCTAGCTTCAACTATGTACTTGGCTTTATTCTTCCTGAACCTTACTTTCTTGAGAAAAGGGGCTATTTCTTCAGAAGAACCTTTGAAAAGTAACTCATTTTGCATCAAATTTTTAATGGCATCCCAAGCTGAAGTTGCTTTGGTTTGGGGCGTACAAATACAAAAAGCCAATTCAGCAAAAATCCTTTCATTACTTTCATTCAACATATTTCTGAATTCTAAAAGTCTTTGCTTGATTTCTTCCCTCCTCTCTTCATATAACTCCAAAAGTTCCTTTAATTCTTTCATGTTTATTCCTCAAAAACTTTTAATTTCACTTTTTTCTTAACTTCAGGATATTTTTGGTAAAGCTCTTTTCTCCTTGCTTCCAACATCTCTACAGGCTTCTCAAGAAATTCAGCAGCCGTTAAAACTTTAACATTCAGTTCTTTGCCAATTTCAAAAACAGGTGTGAGTTTTTCTTTGTATTTTAAATCTCTCAGTAAATGATGCTCTAAAAGTAAAGTTTTAGGACAAACATCTTCTATAATCTTCACCAAATTTTTAATTGAAAGTTGCAGATTTTCATTACTATACCTATAACCAAGCATGTAAGTCATAGGACCGTCAACGATTAGAAAATCTGGTTTATTCTCCAATATGAAATCAACTTGATTTTCAATTGCAGGACCTTCAACATCGCTCGTGAAAACAAATTTTTCTCTCCCCTCTTTTATAAAAACTTCTACAACCCATCCCAATTTCTGGCTTGTGCCATGAAAGACTGGTTGAGAGAATTGAATTTCAGTATTTCCGAATTTAAAGCTTTTGCCATCACAATACTCTAAATTTTTTGGAAATTCTTTTATTTTTTCGAGAAAGAAAGAAGCTCTTTGTTTTTGACTAAAATTTATTTTTTCTAAAGGATTTTTAACTAGCAATATCTTGTTTTTGTAAATTTCCAAATTTTCCCAAGGGTTGTGGTGATCATAGTGGTAATGGGTGATTATCAAAATTTCAGATTGATTTGCAAATTCAACTATTTTTTTCCAATGCTCTTCCAACCTTTCCAACTCTATTGAATGTGGTTCAAGACCGTATCTTAAAGGAGCTAAAGAAACGCCAGGATCGATCAAGATTTTTACATCTCTTGTTTCGACAAAACAAGCCATAGAGCGAGTACCTAAGCTATCAAAAGCTATAGGCAAAACATTCATTTTACCACTTCATACAAGCTTTTATAAAACCATCGAAAAGCGGAGCTGGTTTAAGCGGTCTTGATTTGAATTCAGGATGTGCTTGAGTTGCAACGAAAAAGGGATGGTCTTCGAGTTCTATAAATTCAACAAGTCTTCCATCAGGAGAAACTCCAGAAAAAACAAGACCATTTTTTTGTAAAATTTCGTGAAATTCAGGATTAACTTCATATCTATGCCTATGCCTTTCTTTTATTTCTCTCTGTTTACCATACAACTTCCAAACTATTGAACCTTCTTTCAAAATTGCTGTACATGAACCTAACCTCATAGTTGCTCCATATTTTGATTCTTCAATCAATTTCTTTTGCTCAGGTAAAATGTCTATGACAGGGTAGGGTGTGTTTGGTTCAAATTCTGTTGAGTTTGCATTTTTCAATTTACAAACATTCCTCGCAAACTCTATAACAGCTAATTGTAATCCTAAACATAAACCTAAGAAAGGAATTTTGTTTTCTCTAACGTACTTTATTGCAGCAATCTTTCCTTCTATCCCAGTTTTACCAAATCCTCCAGGAACTATCACTCCATCAACAGACTTAAGGATTTCAATTTTATCAGGTTCTTTT
>JAWCEU010000032.1:0-5705 GCA_039092155.1 Candidatus Aenigmatarchaeota archaeon | reverse complement strand
ATGCAATTCTCGTTTTCAAGTTTTCCTGCATAAAGAAATGCCACAGCAATTGGATTTTCAATCCCTTTGATGTAAAATTGAAGTAGAGTAGTTTTAGGATCAATAAAGATTATTGGAATTTCTTTATCTTCATTTTGCGGTAAAAACCAACAACACCAAAGTTTATTAACATCATAAAGGTCTTGTGGTACTTTTCTTCTCCAAACCTTTCCAACTATCTTTGACCCTTGATAATTAGTTATAATTTCTTTATCCATCATGTAAATCAAAGCATCAATTTCTTGTAAAAGGCGTAGAGTAGATTGAGGCATCTTGATGTTTTTATAAGAATTTTTTATGAGAGTTGAGAAAAAGGAAAGAACTTTTTTAGCAGCTTCTTTATCTTCTTCCAAAGCTTTTTTGTAATCTTCTTTTATCTTTTTGTACAAAGACCCTGGAGAATGATTTGGTATTGAAATCTTTGGCAAAAGTTCATTCCTTTTGCTGCCCAAAACTTTAATCACAATGTGTTTAAATACTTCTACCCATCTTTCCGAAAAGCTTTCACTTGCTTTTTTCTGAGAAATCCTTTCCCCACTATCTAAAAATAAGTTGGAGTTAAAACCTTCATTTTCCATTAACTCTATTACACTTCTTGTAATTTCATCACTCCTCAACCAATTACCAAATCCTCTAAACTCGACAGCTTTTTGATGAATAAACCTTAAATTTGGGTCTTTATCCACATCCTTCAAGAACTTTATACCACATTCCAAAGAGTATTTGGTTGGAAGTGGAAGTTTTAATTCATTCTCTATTAAAGATTTTAACTTCTTAATGTTCCCAGAAGCAAGATGCTCGAAGTACTCTAATTTATTCACAGAAGATAGCAGAGAGAGGAGAGATATCAATTCTATTTTCTTTTCAATGGGTATTTTCTTTCGGTATAATTTTAAAGCCATCTGATTAAATTCTTCGAGCTTAGATGGGTCTACATTCAAAATAGTGAAAACATTTTGTTGTAGTGGTGCCATCCCATTCCCTGGGAATTCTGCAACAAAATTCAAAAATCTAGATACAAAACCATTTTCCAACCATTCTGAATACCTTTTTACAACTTCAGTGCCTTGCTCCCCAGTTGATATCTTCCTATGAATTAAAGCGCCTATATCCGAGAAAATTTCAGAAAGATTCAACTTATTCTTTTTATATTTTCTCAGTACTCTTTCTATTTCTTGCATGTTGAAACAACTTATAGCTACTGCTATTGCTTCTTCGCTTTTAGTTTCTTCAGAAGTAGCTGCAATGTATTCAATCATTTCTCTTGCAAGGAAGTTCAAATTTAACTCTGAATCTAGAGCAATATATTTTTCTAAAACACTTGCTAAGAGTTTTATTAATTCTTCATTACTTACATACTTTGTTATTTTCTCAATTTCCTCTTTAAAAGGAAATTTTGTTAGAATTTCCTTCATGCGCCAACCAAAATCCACTTTTACTTATAATTTTTAATTCATTTATAAAAAAATTTCATCAATGATTTATATATTTTGAAAGAAATGTTAATGATATGAATGAGGCTTTAGAAAAGTATGAAAAGGCAAAAGAAGTTTCTGATAAAATTCTGGAATTTGCTAAATCTATATTGAGAGAAGATGTGAAGATTCTCGAAATTGCAGAAAGTATAGAGAAAAAAATCAAAGAGCTTGGGGTAGGGATTGCTTTTCCTGTGAACATTTCAATAAACGAAAATGCTGCTCATTACACTCCATCTATTGATGATGATACTAAGCTTAAAACAGGAGATCTTGTGAAAGTTGATTTTGGTGTTCATGTTGATGGATACATTTGGGATAGAGCTTTTTCTGTTTTGATAGGAAGCGGAAAGAACAAATTGATCGAAGCTGCTGAAAAAGCTGTAGAAAATGCGATAAAAGTTATAAAGGGTGGTGTAAAAGTTTGTGAAATTTCAGAAATTATAGAAAATACTTTAAAGGAATACGGTGTTAACCCCGTCTACAACCTTTGTGGACATGGTCTTAAAAGATTTGTCCAGCATGCAGAACCAACCATACTCAATTACAAGAATAACCTACAATACGAAATAAAAAGTGGTGAAGTAATAGCAATAGAAGTTTTCACCACAAATGGCTCTGGTTTTGTAAAGGAATCCAATCAAGTTTTAATTTACAAGTATGAAAAAGATAAACCAGTAAGAATGTGGGAAGCTAGAAAGATTTTGGAAAGAGCAAAGAAAGATTTTATGGGCTTACCTTTTGCTAAAAGATGGGTCAAAGATATAGCAAGCGGTGCTTCTCTTGAGCTTGCTTTAAAACAATTGGTTGAATCCGATGCCCTTAGAGAATATCCTGTGTTGAGAGAAGAAAGTGGTGGTTTAGTGGCACAAGCTGAAGAAACTGTTATAGTCAGGTGAGAAGATGAAAGTAAGGGCTCATGTGATTATAAGCGGGGTTGTGCAGAAGGTTAACTTTAGGTATTACACAAAACTTAAAGCTGAAGAAAATAAAGTAAATGGATGGGTAAGAAACTTAATTGATGGTAGGGTAGAGGCTGTTTTTGAAGGTGAAAAAGAAAGTGTTGAAAAAATGATTGAGTTCTGTAAAGTAGGGCCTCCCAATGCCTTTGTAAGCGATGTGAAAGTTGTATGGGAAGAAGTAAAGGGTGAGAAAGGTTTTGAGATACTTTTTTGAGAGTAATGTATTTAATTTTCAAAATCAAAACTTATATAAAAATGCGCCAGTTGTGACCATATAGCTTGAAGGGAGTTTAATATGAGAAAAGACTTGGCAAAAAACATAATTAAAATCCTTAATTGTCTTAAAGAGGCAGAAGAAGGCTGGCTTTGGTATAGAGAGATAAGTAGAAGAACGGAATTGCATCATAAAACCGTTTCGCGCCTTATTGAAAATCATTTACAGATGTTCTTAGATATACAGAGTATGGAACCCTTTAACATTAAGATGGTAAGGCTTAAACCCAATACTGATTTGAATGGTATATTGAAATATCTGGCCATAAAAGAAAAACTAGAAAATGCGAAACAAGAGTAGGATTTATATATCTCAAAACACAATATTATTAATACCGGTGTCGATTTGGGAAAGATTGTCAACCAATATTCGTATAAAGTTAATGTGCCATGTGAAAATTGCCATTCCCTTATAAGATTGGGTATTGATGAGCAGATTAGTTTCTGCCCAGTGTGTCATGCGCCTTGGAATGGGAATGGCAAAAACACTAAAAAATGATTGATTGAGTGATTGATTTAAGCAGGTTGGGATTCAAGAAATCTAACCCAACCTTTTCCGTTTTTTTCAAACCTTTGAATTTTCACACCTCTTCTTATACATAATGTCAAAAAACCACGGAGAGCAGATTCTGTGATCCCAAGTTTATTTGCAAGTTCGATATAACTTATTTCACCAGCCTCTTTAACAATTTCTTCCAACTGCTTCATCTTTGGGGTAAGGGGTAAATTGGATTCAATTGTACTTATCTTTTCCAGAAGTTCTGTTCTTATAGGTTCTGGTGCCTTTTTAGCTATACCTTGCAAAGATAAAAGATTGTCCTCGATAATTTCGAAATGCTTCATGGTTAATTCATCGTGAGATTTTAAGAGTGTTCGTATAGATTCTAAAATCTCGATGATTTTTTGTGGATTTCCAAATTGTGCAATTATCCATTCCTTGGAAGCCATTTGAGATTCTATACGAAAAAGAGAAGACTCTATCTCTTTCAATGATCTGCCTGTATAACCTGCTGCTATACCTAATTGTAAGGATTCCTTTTCTATTTCTAAGGTTGATGGGTTTTCGATTGATTGATTGAGTGATTGATTGATTGAGTGATTGATTGATTGAGTGATTGATTGATTGATTAAATCTTTTTTCTTAAAAAGTTTGGAAAAAAAGCTTAAAATACTCATGATTTCTTATTGTTTTTCTCACTATTTATTTTTTTCTATTATCTCTCACTTTTATAGATTTTCTTTAAAACTCACTTTCAATCCTTAAGAAATTTTTTAAATTATCTCTCACTTTTTTATAAAGAAATAGTCTAACAATTATTTAAATAAAGATATTTTACAAGATATAGATTTTAAACTAATTTTTATTAAAAAAATTTTAAGAAACATCTTTTTAAGATAAGCAATCAATTTTATATCTTGTAAAAAATATTATAACATGAAAAAAGATCTCTTGGATAAAATCATTTTTTATTTTGAAAATGCACCATACCATGCCCCTGCCAATATAGATAATGTTTTCCTAAATAAAGTCAAATCTTTTCTTTTAAAGCTAAAACCAACCAGATTTTGGGAAAAAAAGGGAATAATTAACAGAAAACTAAAAACTAATGTTTATATTGACTTTATTATGCTCCTTGAAAACAAATTGATAGCATGTGAAGTGGAAAAATCCAACTTTAATTTTAAATTCAATTTATTCAACGGTATCAAACTTTTCGATGAAATTTGGTTCTTCACGAACATTCCTGTTGAAAAAACTTGGCTTTTTTATAAGCTAGAAAACAATTTAAAAATTAAACAGAGATTCTTTGGTGTGAATGAAAAAGGTGAAATAGCAGAAATAAATCTTAAAAGTGCTCAATCTTGATAAAAATCTGGTGCATTTTTAAGGAAAAATGGCCATTTTTTTCGTATAAGAATCGTTATACGAACAATTTAAAAGGCAAAAACTGGGTATTTAAAGTTATCGGTTAAGCTTAAATTAACCAATGTGTCATTAAATAGAAAGGGGGTTAAGATGCCGAAGAAGAAGAAAGAAGAAGAGCAAGGAGAACAAACTTCTTCTTAAATTTTCTTTCTTTTTTCTTTTTCAACAAACACTAAGCTTTCCTTCTACCAAAAGCTTACAAAAGTCTTGAATGTTTTCAAGTCTTTTTTGAACAATTTCTTCAACTTCTTTCTCAATTCTTTGCAAATCCCCTTTATTTTCTGGTATGTATTGGACTATTGCAATTTTTGGTTGATTGATTGGTCTTCCTATTTCACTTAAAAGCCAGACATAAACTTCTTTAAGTCCACTAATTTTTGAAAAAATTTCGTTCGCTATGTGATGGCTCAACAAGTTGTAAATTTTACCAACATGGCTCACTGGGTTTTTTCCTGGGCCTGCTTCATTTCCTGCAGGCCTATTCAAAGAGATAACACCATTAACTCTATTTCCCCTTCCAACTTGCCCTGAATCAGCAGCCTCAGCACAAGTTCCAGTTGTGGTTAAAAAAAGTCCTGCTTCACCTTTACCTCTTTCATCCAAAGTATTTATTTTAAGGCTCGTTAGCTTCAAATCACTTTTTTCGCTAACGAATTTCTTAATTTCTTCTGATATTTCTTCTTTTCTTTTGAAATAGGTATCTTCTGAATCTATGAACTTGTCGATAAAAGCCATAGAAATTGTTAAATCTAATGTGTCGTTTACCCTTAAACCCATCACTTTTATATCTTCTCCAGATTCAGGATGTCCTTTCTTGAAATCTTTCGAATTCAAAAAATTTTCAATTTCTAGAACTATTTTTTCAGTTGGTGTTAATGGAGCATAACCAACAACCGCAGAAGTGTCGTTCGCTCCTAAGACTTCATCTTCCCTTTTAAAAATCTCAGATAAAGCAGCAGAAGTCCTTTTTAGTTCAATTTGATATTCGATGTGTTTTTCAACATCTAGAAACCTTAAGTTTTCTTTCAA
>JAWCEU010000031.1:0-5777 GCA_039092155.1 Candidatus Aenigmatarchaeota archaeon | reverse complement strand
ATTTATTTGTTTAAATCAGTTTCTCCTGGCTTATCATTGTTTGCAATCGTGGGAGAAAAACAAAAAGGTTTACCAATTTCTTTAACTTATTTAGCAATCGGTGGTG
Organism: Candidatus Aenigmatarchaeota archaeon; assembly: GCA_039092155.1. Lineage (GTDB taxonomy): Archaea > Aenigmatarchaeota > Aenigmatarchaeia > CG10238-14 > SCSR01 > JAVZGQ01. The sequence continues at coordinate 5,671 of JAWCEU010000031.1, read as the reverse complement.
TTGTTGCTGGAATCCTTGCTTACTTGTTCTGGCCCACAAAAGAAGAAACAAAAACTGAAGTTAAAGTTGAAAAAACAAAAGAAGAAGATTTGAGAAAACCATGGGAAGAATTGAAGAAGAAGTGGGAAGAATTCATGAAAAGAGAGAAAAAATCAAAATGATTTCTTTTTCATCGATTCTAAAAGTTTAATTTGATTCTCAAGCTTGACCAAATCTTCTTTCAATTTTTCTTTTAATTGGAAATTTCTAGTAGAGCTTAGCTTGCTACTTAAAGCTGCTTTCTTTGCTTTAAGCCTTTCCAGTTCACTTTCCAAATCCCCTATCATCTAAAGCCTCCCAAAAATTAATGATTAAAACATAGTTATCAATTATTAAATGTACTTTAAATTTGATTAAAGGAGAGTGAAATGATAAGGTCGCCCATAATAGTAACTGTTGGACATATAGATCATGGGAAAACAACTTTGCTTGACAAGATTAGAGGTACTGCTGTTACTAGACTTGAGCCTGGAATGATAAGCCAGCATGTCGGTGCAAGCTACATACCAATAGAAACACTTAAAAAAATATGTGGAAATTTAATTCAAAAGTTGAAGATAGAAGTTAAAATTCCTGGTTTGCTTTTACTCGACACACCAGGTCATGCTGCTTTCATAACTTTGAGGAGGAGAGGTGGTGCTGTTTCTGACCTTGCTATTTTAGTTGTTGACATAACAGAAGGTTTTCAAGAGCAAACAGATGAAAGCTTAGCTATTTTGAAAGAATTTAAAACTCCTTTTGTCGTTGCAGCTACAAAAATAGATAAAATTCCTGGTTGGTATCCTTATCCAAACTCTTGTTTTTTGGATAGCTTTAAATTGCAAGCAGATGATGTGAAAGAAGAGTTGGAAAAAAATGTTTATAAGTTAGTTTCGCAACTAGCTGAAAGAGGCTTCGACTCTGAAAGATTTGACAGAGTGGAAAATTTCACAAGGCAAATTGCTATAGTTCCTTGTTCTGGTGTAACAGGTGAAGGTATACCTGAGCTCTTAGTTGTTTTAGCTGGTTTATCTCAACAATTTTTGAAAGACAGACTCAAACTTTCTGAAGTTGGTAAAGGTACAGTTTTGGAAGTTAAAGAAACTGTTGGTTTTGGTACTACTATTGATGTGATTTTGTACGATGGCAAAATTAGAAGAGGTGATTACCTTGTAGTTGGAGGCAAAGAACCTTTAGTAACTAAAATAAGAGCTTTGTTGAGGCCAAGACCTTTACAAGAATTAAGGGTGGAAAAACAGTTTGAAAATGTGGAAGAGGTTAGTGCTGCTGCTGGAATTAAAATTGCTGCTCCTGGTTTAGAAAATGTTATAGCTGGCTCGCCTATAATTGTGGTTAAAGACGAAAAAGAGATTGAAGAAGCTAAAAAAAGGTTACAAACTGAGATTGAAGAAGTTGAGTTCATAAAACAAATAGATGGGGTTGTAATTAAAGCTGATACTCTTGGGAGTCTTGAAGCTATGATCAAACTTTTAAGTGAAGAAGGGATTCCTATAAGGAAAGCAGAAGTTGGTCATGTTACGAAGCAAGATATCATTGAAGCTGAGAATGTGAAAGACGAGTTGAGAAGAGTTGTGTTGGCTTTTAATGTTGAAGTTTTAGAAGAAGCAAAAAATCTTGCAAGAGATTTGAAAATTGAAATTTTCAAAAACAACATAATTTACAGGCTTATAGAGGATTACAAGGAATGGTCTTTTAAAGCAAAAGAAAGGGAAATCGAAGAAAAATTGAAAAAAGTAACAAGACCTTGTGAAATTGTTGTATTGAAAGGTTTTGTTTTCAGGTCAAGCAATCCAGCAATTTTTGGTGTAGAAGTTAAAAGAGGCTTGTTGAAGCCAGGAGTTTTGATGAAGAGGGAAGATGGTAAAATTGTTGGGAAAATCAAAGAAATTCAAAGAGAAGGTCAAACTCTTCTTGAAGCTAAAAAAGGGGAAAAAGTAGCTGTGAGCATGGATGAACCAACTGTTGGAAGACAAATAAATGAAGGTGATACTCTAATTTCAGTGATAAGTGAAGAAGACTTAAAAATATTGAAAGAAGTTTGGGATAGATTGAGTGAAGATGAAAGAGAAATGTTAAATTTATAAGCTTGCATTTTTAAAAATAAAGTTATGAGTAAGCTTGAAAAACTTGTTTTTTTAATTTCAATCTTGAGTTTGGTAAGTACATGTATACTTGCAGAAGAAGAATTAGCAAGACCGACAATCCTTCCAGACCATCCTCTTTACCCATTTAAAACTTTCTTTGAAAGAGTAAGGCTTTGGTTAACTTTTGATCCAGAAGCAAGAGCAAGATTTCATGCCTACCTTGCAGAACAAAGGTTAGCAGAGTTGAACGAGATGGTGAAGAGGAGAAGGTTCGAATATGTTCACAGGTTAAGAGAAGAATATGAAAGAGAAATGGATGAAGTTGAAAATGAAACTAGCAAAACTTTTGGTTTCGGAAGAAATGCTACTGCTTTACTTGAGCATGTTTGCAATGTAACTTATAAACATATTGTTGTGCTTGAAAGAGTTTTGAGTGAAGCTCCTGAAGCAGCTAGGGAAGGGCTTGAAAGAGCTATAAACGCTTCGATAAAAGGCCATATGAGATGTTTGGAAAGGGTTGAAGAAATTTTGAACAGAACAAATGAAAGTTTAGGTAAAAGACTTTGCACGAGCGATGAAGAATGCACAAGCTTAGAGTGGTGCCCCAAAACTTTGAATTTTGAAGTGAGTTGTTTCATACCACCAAACAAGACAGTAGGGATTTGTAGATGCTTACCAAAATGGAATAGAACATGGATCAACTGCACTGATGATTCAGAATGTGTAGATCTTGTTTGTCCAAGATTCTTGCTCAACGATACACCAATTTGCTTGAATGGAAGATGTGTTTGTGGAGCAAGATGGCAATTGAGGAATAGAACAGAGTGGGAAAAAAGATATAGAGAAGAGTATGGGAACACAACTTTTAGAATTCTAGAAAGAATAAGAGAAAGAGTTGAAGCGGAAGTAAAGAAAAGAAAAGGCTAATTAATCTGATTTTAATTCTTTCAAAATCCCTAGAAAAGTTCCATCTAGAAGGTAAATTCTTGCATTCTCGATTTCCATAATCTTTGTTAAAATTCCTTGCTCTTCTTTTTCTATCAACTTGTTGATTTTAACGCTGCCGAGAAGTTTGTTAAAAGCTGGTATAATTATCAAGTTTCCTTTGCCAATTTTTCTTATTTTGTATTTTTCTTTTACTTTTTCTTCATCAACTTTACCCTTCACCCAAACTTGCTCTACTCTTTTTAAACCAAGCTTATCTTTGAATTCAAAAGCTGGATGTAAATGAGCTGAAAAAAGATATTCGCATTTCATCAATTCTTTTTTGGGCCAAGCATGACCATGGAAGAAACCATATTTTTTGAGTTTGAAACCTTCACTCCCGTAAACTTTCACATTTTTAGGCACAATTTCTTCTATTTTTCCGTCATGATTTCCTTTAACTAAAATCAACTCAACTTTTTCTTTCAAATATTCCAAGAATTTGGGCAATTCTTTTTCTTCCCTTAAACTCATACCAGGAACTTTGTGTTTTATATCACCAATTATTATCAAAGTTTCAGCTTTCACAAGCTTCAACAATCTTTCCAATTTTTTTTGAAAATTCTCTCTTTGTGGAGGGATTACAATCCCTTTCTTGAAAAGCTCATTCTCTAAGCCCAAATGCAATTCTGCTATAACTAGAGCTTTTTCTTCCGGAATGAAAGCTACTGGTTCATTCACTAAAAAATTAACTACCATCTTATTCACTTTGGAAGTTCTAAGTTTTTATATTCTTTTCAATCAATTTTAAAACTATGGAAGAAGTTGGAATTGTCATTTCAACTTCTCAAGGCCCAAGCAGTACAGAATTTTCTTTCGTTGTAAACAAAGAAGGTAAATTGCCCATTCAAAAAGGAGAATATGTGCAAGTGAACACGGAGCAAGGTTTGTTGATAGCAAGAGTTGCTGAAATTTTAAGGATGAACAGATATTTCACAAGAGCCGAATCTGTCGCAGAATATGAAAAAAGCGGGAAAGAGTTAGAAGAAATTTTTCCAGCAAACAAATGGGAATTTCTAGTTGCTCTTGCTATTCCTTTAGGAATTTTTGAAAATGGTATGCAATTCAGGGTTTCTTTTCCACCTTCGCCAGGAGAAAAAGTTTACAAAACTGATGAAAAATTGCTTTCAGAATTCTTAGGGCTGGATGAAAATGGTTTATTCGTTGGTAAAATGGAAGCTCACAACCTTGAAGTTAAATTGAATCTAACTAAACTTTTTCAAAAACATCTAGCAATACTTGCGATAAGTGGTGCGGGGAAAAGCTACCTTGCTAGCGTGCTCATAGAAGAAATTTTAGATAGAAAAGATAGAGCAAAACCAGCGATAATAGTTTTTGACCCTCATGGAGAATACATAGGATTTGCTGAAGATGAAAACTATGTAGCTAAAACAAAAGTTTATGGAAAAAATAAAATCTCAATAGCAACTAGCAAAATTTCAGCAAACTTGATGAACGAATTCATTCCCCAGATGTCTTATGTTCAAAGAAGAGAACTTTCAACGCTAATAAAAAAGTTGCAAGAAGAGAAGAAGATTTACGATATTGAAGAGTTGATAGATTTTATAGAAAAAAGCGAAATTAATCAAAAAACAAAAGCAGCTCTAGTCTCATGGCTTTCTGATTTAGCTTTAACTGGCTTGTTCGGAAAAATTGATTCTCCTTCTATTGAAGAGACTGCAAAGTTAGGCCAATTGACAGTTTTCGACCTTTCTGATTTTGTACATCTCAAAGAAAGACAAATCATCTTAACTTATTTTGCTAGAAAACTTTTTGATTTAAGAAGACAAGGAAAAATTCCCCCCTTCATTCTTTTCGTTGAAGAAAGTCATCAATTTTGTCCAGAAGGGGAAGAAGCTGCTTCTGCAATCTCAAGGAATATCATTGAACAAATAGCAAGAGAAGGGAGAAAATTCGGAGCTTGCCTTGTTTTAATAACTCAAAGACCCATAAGACTTGCAACAACAGCTTTAAGCCAATGCAACACTCATATAATCATGAGGATAAACAACCCTTACGATATCAAGCACATAGGTGAAAGTTCTGAAGGTGTGACAAAAGATGTTTTAGATATGCTTCCGGGTTTAAAAGTTGGTGAAGCCTTAATTGTTGGTGAAGCTGTCAATTATCCTTTGCTCTTCAAAGTTAGGGAAAGAAAAAGCAAGAAATCTGAAAAAGGTAAGAAACTTGAAGATGAAATCTTTGCTTTCATGGAAAATGAAAAGAAAAGAGTTGAAGATTTAGAAGCTTTCAGATGATGAAAATTTATGTTTGTTTTTTGAGATAATAATTATGGTACTTGACTGGCTTTTTAAATTTTTCAAAAAAAAGAAAGCGAAAAAAGAAAGGAAAGTTAAGAAGAAAGCGAAAATAAAAAGGATTGTTAAGATTAAAAAGAAGGTTAAGTTCGAAAAAAAGAAGACTTTGGTTTCTGAGCTAATGACAAGAAACATTATTTCTGTTGACCCTTATTTAACTCTAGATAAAGTTGTTGAAATTTTCCAAACTAACAAAATTTCTGGCGCCCCTGTCCTTGATAAAGGGTTTTTCATAGGAGAGATAAG
>JAWCEU010000030.1:0-6331 GCA_039092155.1 Candidatus Aenigmatarchaeota archaeon | reverse complement strand
GACTTTGGTTTCTGAGCTAATGACAAGAAACATTATTTCTGTTGACCCTTATTTAACTCTAGATAAAGTTGTTGAGATTTTCCAAACTAACAAAATTTCTGGCGCCCCTGTCCTTGATAAAGGGTTTTTCATAGGAGAGATAAGTAAAACTGACATATTGAACTTGATCAATAAAAAAAGCTTGGAAGAAATTGAAGAAAAAGACAAGGAAATACTTCAAAAGACAATTGTCGCGGATTTGATGAAAAAGCCAATTTGTATAAGGGAAGATAAAAGTGTTGAAGAAGCGAAGAAAAAAATGGAGAAATACAATATAAAAAGACTTTTAGTTCTTGATAAAAAAAATAGGCTTGTTGGAATAATAACAAGAACTGATTTGTTGAAATGGGCTCCAAAACAAGAGATAAAAGATACTATATCAACAAAAATTGATGAGATGATAAAAATTTTGGAAGACGGCCCAATTGAATGCAAAAAACTTTCAAAAATTTTGAACACGCCTGAAAATTTGGTTGAAAGTTGGGCAAAAATTCTTGAAGAGTATGGTTTGGTTGAAATAAGCTATCCTGCAATAGGAAGCCCAATAGTTAAGTTGAAAAAGTAACCATATTTATACAAAAGAGAAAATTTATTTTATGGAAATTATTGAAAGCTATAAAGTTAATTCTGAAGGTATAGAAGCAAACGTTTCAATAAAAAAAACTTCTGATTTTGTTTTGAGTTATGAGCTCAAATTTCCAGAAATAGGAACTGGAACTTCTGTTCTCTTGGACAAAATAAGGGCTATGCTTTTAATTGAAATACCGATTAAACCTACGGAGCTTGTTGATATTGCTTCAATTGAAAATTTGAAGAAAAAATTTTTTGAAAAAGGTTTGGAGATTTTAAAAAAAGAAATGCCATACGTTGATGAAAAAACTCAAAAGTACTTGGTTGGCTCTTTGATGCAAGAGATGTTTGGCTTGGGAAAAATTGAATTTTTGCTTGCTGACCCAAACTTGGAAGAAGTTGTGATAAATGGCTCAAAAGAGTTTGTTTGGGTTTATCACAAGAAGTATGGTTGGCTTAAGACAAATTTAAAAATTGATCAAGAGAATGAAATTTTGAATTACGCTAACAATATTGGAAGGAAAGTTGGTAGGCAAATAACTCTTTTGAATCCTTTAATGGATGCTCATCTGCCAACTGGTGATAGAGTTAATGCTACTCTTTTCCCAATTTCAACTTGTGGCAACACCATAACTATAAGAAAATTCAGAAGGTCTCCTTGGACGATAACAGATTTCATAGAAAATAAGACTTTGAACTACGAAGTTGCTGCTTTAATTTGGCTTGCTATTCAGTATGAAATGAACATGATTGTTGCCGGTGGGACTGCAAGTGGGAAAACTTCTTTGCTCAACGTTTTCATGAGTTTCATTCCACCAAACCAAAGAATTGTAAGCATAGAAGACAGTGTAAGTGGTGAAGAAGAAATTATAATTAAAGATGCAAGTGGAATAAAAAAACTTAAAATAATGGAGTTGTTCGAAACAAGAAAAGATGATGAGTTTGTACCAAAAGATATGGAAGTTCTTTCTATGAACAAAGATGGTAAAATTGAATTTAGAAGAGTGAAAAAAGTCATGAGACACAAGACCTCAAAACCACTCTATCTAATTGAGTTAGCTTCAGGGAAAGAAATTAAAGTTACTGGCGACCACTCCCTTTTTGCCCTTTCAAATGACTTGAAAATTCAACCGATTGAAGTGAAAAAATTAAAAATTGGTAGCTTTATTGCAACTCCTCGCTTACTTCCTTTCGAGGGAAATCTGAAATATCTTGACTTATATGAAATTTTTAAAGATTCAAAAGTTTTCTTTAAAGGGGAGAAATTAAAAGAATTTCTCAACAGTAAAGAAGGGAGAGCTTTCTTGATAGAGAATATACCAACAAACTTAAGATCAAAAAGAAGAGATTATAGAAAAAAAGGATTTTTAAATGCAAAATTGACAAAAATTTTGGTTGAGAATAAAAAAATTTCAAAAGAAGAATTGACGATATTCAAAGGAAAATCTAATTTTCCTGTAAAATTCGAAATTGACCGTGACTTTGCATTTTTACTTGGTTGTTGGGTTGGTGATGGTTGCTATGGTAAAAATAGCGTGATTTTTACAATTTCTGATAAAGAGTTTTTAGCGAGATTAGAAAATTTCTGCAAGAAATATGGGCTTGAAGTTAAAAAACACTCTGATGGGTTTTCTTTCATGATCAATTCTAGTTTGCTGAAGGATCTGATGGTAAATTTAGGTTTTGTAGGAGATTCTTTCACAAAAAAGATTCCTACGATTGTTTTCCATTTTCCAGAAGAGTTGAAAAAAGAATTCCTTAAAGGATTGTTTTCTGCAGAAGGGTGGGTTAGAAGAAATGAAGTTAGCTTGGTAACATATTCTGAAGATTTGGCCAAAGATTTACAAACATTGTTATTAAATTTTGGCATAGTACTGAGGAAGAAAAAGTGTAAAGATAAAATGAACAAAACTTTTTTTGAATGTAGAATTTCAACTCAAACTTTCCTAAATATTTTTAAAGAGAAAATCAATTTTGAACAAACTGAAAAAAGGAATAAATTAGAAAGAATAATCAAAGAAATAAGTCATTCGAGCAGCGATATCATTCCTTTGCCAAAAAGCATTTATAAAGAACTTAAACACATCTTGAAGTTAAAAGAAAAATTATCACCAAATTATTGGAAAAGTTGGCACAGGGGCTATTTAATTTCCAACATAGGGAGGGATTATTTAAGAAACTTAATTCAAGAAAACATTCAAGATATAGAAAAAATTAATAATCCGATAAACGGAAGTGAGTTGATTAAGCTAGTGATGAACGATATATTCTGGGATAAAATTATTTCGATTAAAAAAATTGAAAATTTTGGATATGTTTATGATCTTAGTGTGGAAGAAAATGAAAATTTTGTTTGTAACAACATCATAGCTCATAACACTCGTGAATTACAACTTCCTGATTTCTTGCATTGGGTTCCTTTAACAACAAGAGAACCAAACCCTGAAGGCTTAGGTGAAGTTACGATGCTAAACCTGCTTGTCAACAGCTTGAGGATGAGACCTGACAGGATAATAGTAGGTGAAATAAGAAGGGCAAGAGAAGCAGAAGTCTTGTTTGAAGCCATGCATACCGGCCATTCAGTTTATGCAACTTTACATGCAGATACAGCAGAGCAAGCTTTGAAAAGGTTAATAAATCCTCCAATAAATGTGCCTGAAAGCGTGATTGAAGCTTTGCATTTAATAGCTGTTGCTTTCAGGGATAGAAGGCTTGGTATAAGAAGGCTTTTCCAGCTCAGCGAAATTTTGCCGGGAAGCGAAAAGCGTGGACCACAAGTAAACACTTTATACAGATGGAAGCCCTTGAAAGATGAGATCTTGAAAGAAAATGATAGCTATAGGCTTGTTGAAGAAATAAGGATGCACACTGGTATGAGTGATGAAGAAATCAAAGAGAATTTGGAAGAAAAAGTTAAGATATTGAAATGGTTTGTTAAGAAGCAAGTTAAAGATTTGAATAGCTTAGGCAGGCTTATAGCGATTTATTATTCTTCGCCGGAGTTGATAAGCAAAGCTGCTGAAAAAAATGAAGATTTTGAAAAAGTCATAAAAAGCTGGTTTGGATGAAGAGAATACCTTTTGTGCCTTTCCCTCTTGAAAAAGCTTTGAAAATTTCTAAACCTTTTCTTTTCATCTCAAGCAAGCTTGCAAAACTTAATCCATTTTTAGCTCAAAGATTAGCACAAGCTGAAATAGAAGTTAAAGACAGAGAATATTTAGCTGTTGCAATTTTTTCTTCTCTATTCTGGTTTTTTATAATTTTTTCACTTTTTTCTCTTCTTGGCTTCGCTTTAAAACAAAATTTTTTATTTGTTTCGCTTCCTTTTTCTTTCTTGATTTCTTCCATAACTTTCTTCTTCATAACTTTTTATCCAAACCTTTTGCTTTCTAGAAAAGATAGAGACATAGAGAAAAATTTACTCTTTGCTATAAGACATCTTTTCATTCAAGTTAGGTCTGGTGTATCTATTTTTGATTCTCTCGTCTCTGTTTCAAAAGGTAATTATGGGGTTATTTCAGAAGAGTTGGGAAAATGTGTGAAAGAGATATCTACAGGAAAAGAAGAAACTTTGGTCTTGGAAGAGCTTGCTTTTAGAGTTCCGAATGTTGGTTTCAAAAGGGTTATTTGGCAAATTGTAAATTGCTTGAAAGCTGGAGGAGATATCGGCAATACTCTTGACATGATTGCAAGAAACCTTTCTGAAGAGCAAAAAGTTAAGATAAGGAAATATGGCTCTCAACTTAGCCCATTGGCTTTAATTTACTTGATGTCTACAGTTATTCTTCCTACTCTTGGCATAACTTTCCTGATTGTTTTTTCAAGTTTTGCAGGAATTCAAGTTCCTGAAACTGTTTTCTACTTGGTTTTGTTTGTGGTTGTGATTTTTCAAATAATGCTTATTGGTTTAGTTAAGAGTAGAAGGCCAAGTGTGGAAGTATGATTGAAAGGGTTTACAGAAGAATAAGGTGGCTTTATCCCAAGAGATATGTGAAGTGGTTAGAAGAGAATTTGAATTATGCTGGGATTGATGTTAAAGTTGAGAAGTTCTTGACCTTGAGTTTCCTTTATTCCCTTTCTTTTTCCTTGCTGCTAATTCCTCTTGGACTTTTGTTTGGAGAATTTCTTCTTTTGTTCACAATACCAGTTTTCTTAGCAACTCATTTGATGATTGATCTCACAATAATGCTGATTGGTGATAAAAAAGGGAGTTTTGCCGAATCTGTTCTTCCCGATGCTCTGCAATTGATGGCTGCAAACATTCGCTCTGGATTAACTCCAGATAAAGCTTTGCTTTTTTCCGCTAGACCTGAGTTTGGTGTTCTTGAAAAAGAGATAAAGCTTGCTGCAACTAAGGCTGTTGCAGGTGAACCTTTAGAAGATGCTTTGCTCTCCTTAGGAAAAAGAATAAAATCAAGGATAATAAGCAGGACTTTCAACTTGATAGTTGAAGGTATGCGTAAAGGGGGAGAAATAGCAAGCTTGCTTGAACAAACTGCAGAAGACATAAGAGAACTTAAGCTTTTGAAAAAAGAGATAGCGGCACAAGTTGGAATGTATGCAATTTTCATTTTCATAGCAGTCGGTTTCGCTTCTCCAGTTTTATTTTCATTTTCTTCTTATTTGGTTGAAACCATGAGCATGATAGGAAGTAAGCTAAGGATAGAAGAGACAGCAAGCTACACAACAATAGGAAGCTTAAGGCTTGGTGTTGTTAGAGTTTCTTCTCAATTCATAAGGACTTATTGTTTATTAACCTTAACTTTTTCTTCAATTTTCGGAAGCTTGTTAATAGGATTGTTGCAAGAAGGTAAAGAAAAAGCTGGTCTTAAGTACATTCCTCTCTTATTAGCCATAAACCTCACGATTTATTTTGTGGCAAGGTACATTCTTTCAAGCCTTATCGGCTTTCTTGTTCCTGCAGTAGCTCTATAGCTTTAAAAGGCAAGAAAACGAAATATAATTTATGAAAGCACAAGCCGCACTTGAATTTTTGATGACATATGGATGGGCAATCTTGATAGTGATTGCAGTAGTTGCAGCTTTGTATGCAATGGGCATCTTCAGATTACCTGGTGGTGGTATAGCCGGACCTTGTAGTCCCTGTTTCCCTTCTGGCTCAGCAATTGCCTATGATTACCATGGGAGTGATGCTCTTTCAGTAATAGTTGGTCCAAGAGAAATAAATGTTACACGGGTTGAAACCACAAAAGGTTCAGCTGACTTTGATCCACCAATAAATGGGAAGCCAAACTCAAGAATTTCCATACCTTGTACGGGATGTTTTGCTGGAGATGTAGAGGTAAGGGTAACCTTCCAAGATGTTGCTAGTGGAATAGTAAGTAGCCTTAATGCAACTCTCCACGGGGCAACATAGTATCTTTGATTTTTCTTTTTTTATTTTACCAGAACAAAAAGGTTGCCCAAATAGTAAGTTTTGTTAGGAATGTTTAGGTAGAATTTTAATTCTTTCCATTCCTCACTTGAAATTATGTTGCTGTTAACATACAAAGGTATTGCAACCAACATCTTAGAAATTTCTAAATTACCGCTAGCACCCCTTTCCCAAACCGTGTGAAGGTAATAATCACCAATATAAAAATCTTCGCCTCCCTCCAAGCTCAAAGACTGAATTTCATGGCTTACAGTCGCAACATCTTCTGCAAAAATGAAGAAAATTAGAATTGAATCGTTCAAATCGTAAATTTCTTCAAAATCCTCA
>JAWCEU010000003.1:0-17127 GCA_039092155.1 Candidatus Aenigmatarchaeota archaeon | reverse complement strand
ATAAGTGGGCTCGGGGAGATTTGAACTCCCGACCTTTCGCTTATCAGGCGAACGCTCCAACCAGGCTAAGCTACGAGCCCTTAGCTTTTTCTAATTATATTTTTTTATTTTTCTTTATTTTACTTAGATTTATCTTTTTCCCGGGCCGGTAGATCAACGGTAGATCGTCTCCTTCGCAAGGAGAAGGTTCCGGGTTCAAATCCCGGCCGGTCCATTTAAATTTATCACAAATTCCTTCTTCGAGTGAAAATTTTCAGCGAAATTGAAATTGGCTAAGCTTGTTTAGAGCATTTGCTAAAAATGTTTTTCATCATTTTAGCATTTTCGAGCATTGCATGATTGTTGTTGAAATAAACATAAACTTTCTTGGGCTTCAGCTTCAAAATTTTTTCTTTCACTTCTTTTAGCTCTTCATCTGTGTAGTAATGAGAATACCAAAAAGTTCTTCCATGCATTCTCTCGTAAACTATACCATTTGAAGAGAAAACTTCTAAAGGAAAATCTGGTGAATCAACGCTTACCCATGTTATCCCTAGCTTAGAAGCCCATTTTATGCTTTCTTCCTTAAACCAATCTTCGTTCCTAACTTCCAAAGCAAATTTTTCTTCAAGCTTAGTTTTCTTTATAAAATCTTCAAGCTTCTCAGAAAATTTTGAAGTTAAGGAAGGTGGCAATTGAAAAAGGTAAAAGTCTGTGTTTGGTTCAAGTGGCTTGAAAAGTGTTTGAAATTTTTTCCAAAGCAAGAAAGCTTTTTCGTTGAACTTGAAAACATGAGTTATTAAACGATTAACTTTCACGCTCCACCTTAAATTCGGGTTAAGTTGTTTTGTTTTTGAAGCCCAAGATTTGACTTGATTTGGAAATGGAAAACGATAAAAAGACATGTTTAGCTCAATTGAATTCAAACCAGAATTTTTGATGTACCATTCTAAAGTACCTTCTTCATTCCAATCATACATCCAACCAGAAGTTCCGATGAAAACTTCCATTTCACCACATAAAAGTGTTTTTGTATAAGGAGATTTAAATTTACTTTTTATGTAACTAACAGAGTTTTTGGCAAAAATTTTATTTAAAAAAACTAGAAATTGAATAATTATGAGCCAGAGAAAATCTTGTCCAAACAAAGAAATTAATGAAAAAGACTGTCCTTGCCCTGAAGTTGATTGTGAAAGACATGGAATTTGTTGTTTATGTATAAGGTTTCATCTAAGCAGTAAGCAATGGCCACTGCCTGCTTGCTTCAAAAAATCTTAAAATTTCATCAAGCTATCTACTAGCCTTTTTGTAGCTTCTTCATGCTCTGTGTCAGGCTTTAGTATTTCCCTTACAAGCCTTTCTATTGTTTTCCTCTTTTCTATTTCTCCTATTTCAACTATTGCTTTGAAAGGTTCGGCAACTTTCCCTATTAGCTTTTCTAGCTCAATCATCTGTTTCCTCATTTCAATCAAAGCACACCAAAGTTGAGCTACTTTCACATCTTCTGCTTCCATGAATGCTCCTTTGTGCTTTCGAGTAACATCTAAGAGCTGGGCAATTATTTCTTTATCTTCTTCAGCCAACAATTCTTTCCAATCTCTCTTAGCCATACTTATTAAATGAGCGGTTAACTTTAAATATTTTACTACTTTTTAGAAATAAAATTAATTTTAAATTCTTTATCACCCTTAACTAACAATTATTTTGGTTAAAAAACAATTTATATTTGAGAAAATGATAATAGCTGCAACTTCAGATGTGCATTCACCAAGATTTTTTGAAGAATTTGTTAAAGCAGTTGATAGCTTGAACGTTAAACCAGATTTGTTGGTTTTGGCTGGTGATATGATAGAAAGGGGGAATGTTGCTGAATATGAAAAAATCAGGAATGTTTTCTTCGGAAAGTTTGTTTGTCCTATTGTTGCTTGTTTTGGGAATGAAGAATTCAGCGAGATGAGAGAAGAAATCAAAGAGAAATACAAAGAGATAAAGTTTTTGGATGACGAAGCAACAATCTTGCAAATCGGGCAAGTAATTGTGGGTATAGTTGGTACAACTGGCAGCTTAGACGAGCCAACAAGATGGCAAAAGGCAAATGTGCCGAACATAGAAGTTTTATACAGGAATAGAGTTAGAATTGTTGATAACTTGCTTCAGAGGATGAAAGCACATATCACTATTCTTTTAATGCATTATGCCCCTTCCTACAAGATATTGCAAGGTGAAAACCCAAATTTTTTCAAAAACATGGGCTCTATAGCTTATGAGCAAGTCCTTTTGGAAAGAAAGCCAACCTTAGTTATAAATGGGCATTCTCACAAAGGCTCAAAAATGGCTTGGGTTGATACTGTTCCAATATTCAACGTTTCTTTCCCTCTCAACAAAGAAATAGTTGTCATAGATACGGAAAAAGACCTTAAACCAGGATTAACAAAATTCATTTCTTAAACTTTTTCTTCAAATGAGAATAAACATCGTTGATAAAAGAGCCAAGAGCAGCACTTGCTATGGTTATTTGACCCATTAAACTTGAGATTATAGCAATGAAAGCTCCTATGTAAGCATGATGCAACCTTATCTTCTTCCTCTTTATCAAAAGGTAGCAAGGGTAAAGCTTTTTCCCCAAGAATTCAGAAATTAAAAAACCCAAAGTAAAGCTTATCACTTCAAGCTCTATGCTTGGAAACATTATATAAATATGGAGAAGAAAGCAAATAAAAGTTATAGCTGTGGTTTGAAAGTAAAAATTCATTAACACTCAGTAGTAAAATATTTAAAGTTATAATTGAATACCTTACTCATGAAGAAATTTGTATTGGCTTTCATTTTTCTCTTGATTTTGCCAGAAGTTACAAGAGCTTTTTCTCAATATTGCTATCTTGACATTTGGGTTAAAGATGATAAAGGAAATGAGTTACCATCTCATATTTACATTGATGAAAACTATGTAACTTACGACTTTCACACAATGGAAAAAGTTGAAATAGGGACTCACAAAATTTCGGCAAGCAAAATAGGTTACAATTCGGATAGTAAAACTCTTACTTGCTCTTGCGGTGAAACTAAAAAAGTTGTGCTTGTTTTAACTTCAATCCAAATTTGCACTCCAGGAGAAATAAGGAATAGATATTGTGCTTGTTCTACTCAAGTTGGTTATGAAAAATGCAAAGATGATGGCTCGGGATGGGAAAGTGTGATAGAAAATTGTCCTCCTGGTTATGTTTGCTCTAACGGTTATTGCACTTTAGAAAAAGATGGTTGGTATGATACTGGCAAAGAAAGATGCAATCTTTACGGTTTAGAATGTGGGAGTGGGACAAAAGAAAAAGAGCAAGAGTATAGGGATTACACTTGTTTTGGAGTAACTTGTACTTACAATGTTATAGGGAAAAGATGGGTTAGCATAGGTTCATGCTATCAAGATTGTCCTTCAAGCTACACTTGCGAAGCAGGATATTGTGTAAAAACAACCACAACTTTACCTTGCCCGCAAACATATCTTGACGAATTCAGGTGCTACGGAAATTGGGTGCAAAGAAAATATTTGTATTCAGACTGCTCAACTACTTGGGTTAACTGGGAATATTGCAGTTATGGATGCTCAAACGCGGCATGTATTGAAGCCTTTTGTAAAGAAGGTTATTTAGATAATTTCAGATGTAAAGGAAATTGGATTCAAAGAGAGTACAGGTATTCGGACTGCTCAACAGCTTGGTTGAATTGGAAATATTGTGAGTTCGGTTGTTCGGATGGAATGTGCTTAACTGAACCAAAAGAAATTCGCAAAATTAATGTGGATGTTGTTTTACCGACCACATTTTTCAAAGGAAATTATGTAAGTGCTAACATAAAAATAACAAATTTGGCAAGTGAAGGGGCATATGTAGATTTCGGGGCTTATGTTTGCAAAACAGACCCTTATTGCATACCTATGAGTTGTGATGGTTATGATCCTAGAATTTATGTTCCTCCTTACACGACAAGAACTTTAAGTTGTAATGCAAGAGTGGAAGAAAAAGGAAGCTATAACATTAAAATCTCTTACCATGCTTTTGGTAAAACTGGCGTTGTTTACTCACAAGCATTTTGGGTTGAAGGTGGAAAAGAAAAAATTTGTGGTGCTAAATTTTTGGACGAATTCAAATGTTCAGGGAATTGGAAACTCCAACTCTATCGCTATTCAGACTGCTCAACAGCTTGGGTTTATGTAGAATATTGTGGTGCTGGTTGCTCTGAAGGGGCTTGTTTGCCTAGCATTTCAACTACAACCACAACAACTCTGCCTGTGAAGGAAGCAAATGAGAAAGAAACTTTCACAGGTTTTACTCCTTTAGTTAAACCTTTGAACCTTGTTTTACTGATGCTTATTTTAGCTGTTGTGATAATCTTGATAATAATTTGGTTGTGGGGGAATGGTCTACTCAAAATTAAAAAGAAACCTGAATGTTTTGGAGAAGATTGTTGAATGTTGCCTTGCCTCGTGCATCTGTTTCCTCGCTTGCTCGACTCCTCGCTCAACAGAGGCGGTAAAGCAAGGCAATTTTATATTCGTAGCAAGGAAATAAAAAGCTTAGCCAAATGTCAAGCTAACCCAATCACCAATCAAATGTGTTAAAACAATAACAATCAAAGCGATTATTAAATGCTCGCTCACAACTTTCCAAGCATTTTTCTTTTGTTCCTTTGCCATTTGATAGCTTACCAAGCTTAGCAAAAACAACCCCCAAATCACACTAACTAAAATTGCAGTTGCTAAATCGAAAAGCAACACTGGTAATATGAAAGAAATTGTGAAAATAAATTTGAAAAGAAAAGTTGAAAATGTTGACTCCCATACCTCTTTTTCGCTGTGTTTACTTTCAGACTCTTCGGAGATGTGAATTCCTAAAGCATCTGAAAAAGCATCAGCTATTGCTATTGTTAAAATTCCTCCTATCACTGCTAAAGTGGAATGAGTTCCTGAATGAAGACCAACTATTAGGCCTAGAGTTGTTATTATGCCAGAAGTTAAACCAAAGCTAAAGCCTATTTTGAAAGAATGCTTCATATTTTAATTTTGAATTTCAAACTCAAATCTTTATCAGTAATTATTCTTGCAAATCTCTAGCATTTGTGAAAAATTTCACGAGCTAATCTAGTTTCTCTTCTCTAAAAAACTCAAAGATTTAAATTAGTAATGCAAATTTATTTTTGATGAAAATGAAGGGCGATTGCCGGGTACATCTCTAATTTTTATCTCTTTTCTCTACAAAAAATAATTTCTGTTAAAAGTGGTGAAAATGCAGTTTGAACCAAAAATTCAAGAGAAGATATGGGATAAGAATCTTGAACCTTTTATTTTCGAAAAATGGCAAAAGGATGGGATATTCAAATTCAACAAAAGAAGTAGAAAAAAAGTTTTCAGCATAGATACCCCTCCTCCTTACGTCAACACACCAATCCACATAGGTCATGCTTACACTTATGTGATAATGGACATGATAGCAAGGTTCAAAAGGATGACAGGTTTTAACGTTTTATTCCCTATGGGTTTGGATAAAAATGGTTTACCAATTGAAGTTCAAGCTGAAAAAGAATTTGGAATTTCAATAGTTTCTACGCCAAGAGAAGAGTTCATCCAGAAATGCAAAGAGCTTATAAAGAGGAGTGGTGATATTTCTTTAGATTCTTTTAAAAAGCTTGGGTTGAGTTGCAATTCATGGGAAACTTCTTATGAAATTGGTGGTAAGTATGATACAGACGATCCAGAGTATAGAAGGCTTACGCAAGAAACTTTCATCAAGTTATGGAAAGAAGGTTTGATTTACGAAGATGTTAAGCCAGCAAATTATTGCCCTGTTTGTAGGACAACTATTTCAGATGCAGAAGTTGAGTATGAAGAGAAAAGAGCTTTACTCAATTACATAAAATTCAAAGTTAAAGAAACGGATGAAGAAATAATAATAGCAACGACAAGACCTGAGCTATTGGCAACTTGCAAGCTAATCATATTCAATCCTGAAGATGAGAGATACAAGAAGCTTGAAGGTTTGCATGCTTTAGTTCCAATTTTCGGGATTGAAGTGCCTATAATTTCGCATCCTTATGCTAAGCCAGAGTTTGGTTCTGGTTTAGTCATGATATGTAGCTATGGTGATTACTCTGATTTAAGGATATTGAGAGAGCTCAATATTGAGCCAACTTATGCGATTGATGAAGAAGGCAAGATGAATGAAAATGCTGGAAAGTATAAAGGGTTGAAAGTTGAAGAAGCAAGGAAGAAGATTATAGAAGATTTGAAATCTTTAAACCTTATAGTTAAACAAGAAGAAATTGAGCAAAGACAACCTGTTTGTTGGAGAAGCAAAAATCCCATAGAGTTTGTCCCAATGAAAGAATTCTACTTGAAGCAACTACCTTTCAAGGAAGATTTGCTCAAAATTAGTGAAGAGTTGAAATTTTACGCACCGGAAAGCAAACAAATTTTGATAGATTGGATTAACTCAATAAATCTAGATTGGGTCATTTCAAGGAGACGCTATTACGGCACAGAAATTCCAATTTGGTATTGTAAGAAATGTGGCTACATTTACGTGCCTGAAGCAGGAAAATATTATGTTCCATGGAAAGAAGCTCCACCTATAGAAGCTTGTCCTAAATGTGGCTCAAAAGAGTTTGAAGGTGAGAAAAGAGTTTTTGATACTTGGTTCGATTCGAGTAACTCAGAGATTTACATCCTTGGTTATCTCTGGGATAAAAGATTCTTTGAAAAGAATTTTCCATGTAGCTTAAGACCTCAAGGAAAAGAAATAGTTAGGACATGGCTTTATTTCACTTTGCTTAAAGCTTACTTGCTATTCAAGAAAAGAGCTTTTGAAGAAGTTTGGCTCAACCATCATGTCGTTGATGAAAAAGGAGAAAAAATGAGTAAATCTGCAGGCAATGTTATTGACCCGCAAGAAGTTTTGAAAAGATATGGAGCTGAAGCTTTCAGGATCTGGACTTGTCTGGAAGGAGATATAACTAAAGGCGACATAAGATGCTCTTTTGAAAGGATAGAAGGTAATTCAAAATTTTTAACCAAATTCTGGAATATAGCAAGGTTCGTTTCGATGTTTCCTTTTCCAAGGAAAGCAAAGCTCATGCCAATTGATGAATGGATTTTAACTGAACTCTCGAAGCTGATAGAAAAAGTGAGGAAGAGTTACGAAAATTATTCTTTTTATGAAGGTGCAACTTCTATAAGAGATTTCACATGGAACTTGTTTGCAAGCCATTACATAGAAATTGTTAAAAAAAGAGCTTATGGGGAAGGCTTCACTAAGGAAGAGCAAAAAGCTGCTTGGTTCACTTTACACACTTGCCTTAAAAATCTTTTGCTTTTACTTGCTCCAATAACACCTTTCATCACAGAACACATTTGGCTCAAGCTTTACGGAAATAAAAGCATTCATCTTCAAGCTTTTCCAAAACCAGTTTTGACTTCTGACTTAGACAAACTTACTCAAAAAATAGTGGAGTTCAATTCTAAGGTTTGGAATTTGAAAAAAGAGAAAGGGTTTTCTTTGAAAGATGGAATAGAAATAGAAATTCCGGAAGAGTTAAAAATTTTTGAGAAAGACTTGAAAGCTATGCACAACATCAAAAACTAATTTTCTTTTTTACATAAGTTTTTTATTGGAGTGAGCAACATGGCTGAAATGAGTGAGGAAGAAAAGCTCAAGCTTAAGAAGTTGATAAGAGAATTGGAAAAGATAAAAGGAAGACACACAGAATTGGTTAGTGTTTACATTCCAGCTGGCTACAATTTGGCTGAAGCGACAAACCAACTCTTTCAAGAAAAAGGTACCGCTTCCAACATAAAAAGCAAAACAACTAGGAAAAATGTTTTAGCTGCTTTGGAAAAAATTCTCCAACACTTAAAGCTTTACAGGAAAACTCCTGAAAATGGTTTAGTGATTTTTTGCGGAAATGTTTCTGAAGTTGAAGGTAAAGAAGACATAAGGCTGTGGAGCTATGAGCCACCTGTACCAATTTCCCAAAAAATCTATTGGTGTGACCAAACTTTTGTACTTGACCCTTTGAGAGACTTAATTTCAGAAAAAGAAGTTTATGGTTTGATAGTTTTGGATGCAAAAGAAGCTACAATTGGCTTGCTTAAAGGGAAAAGGATTGAAAAATTGAAAACTCTTGAGTCAACTGTACCGAGCAAGAGTGTGAAAGGAGGGATGTGTTTAAGTCCTGATACATTAGTTCAACTTTATGATGGTAGGGTGTTAAAAGTTAAAGAATTAAGAGAAGATTGCAACCCAATAATTTCTGTAGACTTTAAAAACTGGAAAACAACAAAAAGTTTTCATAATCATATTTTTACTTCTCGTGTAGACAAAGCACTTGAAATAAACACAGTGTTTCCAAGTTTAAACCTAACGATAAGCCCTAACCATAGAGTATTCGTGCCCACCAATAAAGGAATAGAATTAATTTACGCTTCTTCATTAAAACCTGGCATGTATCTTTTAACTGTAAGAAAAATAAATTTGAAAAAAAGATTAAAATCGATTAAAATCGATGTACCTTCTGTAAGTGAGATAACGAAAGAAGGAAGGGAGTTTTTAAAAACTAGAAGAAAAGAACTTAAACTTACACAAAAAGAACTATCTAAAAAAATAGGAATTCACAGAAGCACTTTTTCGAGATTTGAGAAAGGAAAATCCAACTTGAAAGAAGAACAATTGGACATTCTCTTAGAAAATTTGAAAATTAATCGAAATTGGTTTTACGAAGAATATGTGAAGAAAAGGCCTTTAATTCCTCTATCAAAGTATGTTAATAGAGATTTTTGTGAATTTCTTGGTTACACTTTGGGTGATGGTAGTTTCGATCATGGAAAAATTATCCTTTATGATAAGGATGAAAAAACACTTAGGCATTATGAATCATTTATAAAAAAGCTTGGTCTTCCTTGTACACTCAACAAACGAAAGGGCAAAAGATGTTTTGAACTCAAAATTTACAGTCAACCATTCATTCAAATAATAAAAAAACATTTCCCAGGAATCCTCGGAACTAGCAAATCTATCCCCACAAACATACATTCACTACCAAATTCATTGTTGAGCTGCTTTATAAGAGGTTTATATGATGCTGAAGGTTATGTCGACTCTACAAGAATTGGCATAGGAATGACAAACGAAAATATTATACGTGTCCTTCAATTTTTGCTATTGAGGTTTGGTATCATAACATCTTACAGTAAAGAAAAAAAATCCAATAAACATAAATTAGAAATATTTGATCAAGAATCCTGTAAGAAGTTCAGCGATTTTATAGGGTTTAACCACAAACAAAAAAAGATTAAATTAAAAAAGTTGCTAAAAACAAAAAAGTTTTCAAAGAAATTTGCCTTGGTTCCTGTGATAGGTAAATACATTTTAGGTCTTGCAAAAGAATTGAAAATGACAGTGGCAGATTTTAAAACTACACACAATTTCTTTGTTGATAAAGAACAAAAAACATTTTGTA
The DNA here is from genome assembly GCA_039092155.1 of Candidatus Aenigmatarchaeota archaeon. GTDB lineage: Archaea > Aenigmatarchaeota > Aenigmatarchaeia > CG10238-14 > SCSR01 > JAVZGQ01. Next base: position 7,644 of record JAWCEU010000003.1, on the reverse strand, counting down.
CTTTTAAAACACGGATATTGAAAAGATTTTATGCCAGAGTTAAAGAATTGGAAAGAAACACAAAAACGATAAAAGAATTGAGAAAAGCTGTAAGAATTTCAAGAAGAGAACTTGCCAATCTATTAGAGTGTACTCCTTATCAAATTTGGCTAGCTGAAAAAAATGAACTCAAAGATAAAAAATTACACAAGAAAATAAAAGATTTCCTAAAATTGATGAAGGATGAATTGACGAAAAAGACCAAAGAAACAATGGAACTTTTGCAAAGAATTTATCAAGGAGATGTGATTTTGACTAAAGTCAAGGATATAAAATGGAGAAGTGCCAAAGGAGTGTTTTTTGATATTTCTGTGCCCACGACCGAAAATTTTATATCAAATTGTGTAGTTGTCCATAACAGTCAAAAAAGATATGACAGAATAAGAGAAGACGCCATAAACGAATTTTTAACGAAAGTTGGAGAGGTTGCATCTGAACATTTCCTCAAACAACCGGAATTGAAAGGTATAATCATAGGTGGTCCTGGTGGTCTTAAAGAAGTATTGGCTAAAGAGGATTATCTTCACTATCAGCTTAAAAAGAAAATACTCGGAATTAAAGATATCGGTTCAACAGATGAATACGGATTGGAAGAGCTTGTTTTCAAATCTCAAGACTTGTTGAAAGAAACGATAATTTCAAAAGAAAGAGAGCTCATGCAAAAGTTTTTCGTTGAATTGAAAAACAACGGGAATGTTGTGTATGGGTTTGAAGAAACGAAGAAAGCTTTGGAAGCAGGGGCTGTTGAAATTTTGCTTTTATCGGAAGAATTCAACTGGCTTCATGTAAAGTTTAAATGTATATGCGGTTTCGCAAGCGAAAAAGATTTGCCAAGATTTTTGATTGAAAAACAGAAGTGCCCAAAATGTGGACAAAAGCTTGTTGTCGAAGAAAGCAAAGAACTTGTAGATGAACTTGTTGAAAAAGCTTCTTCTCTTGGAGTAAGAATTGAATACATTTCAACAGAAACACAAGAAGGAAAGCAGTTTAAAGAATTGGGAGGGATTGCCGCTTTTTTGAGGTACAAGCTGACCTAAATTATACGAACACATAACCTTTTATTTCCTTTAAAATTAATTTAAATAGGGTGTTTGAATGAAAAAACTTGGAGAGTATGCATTTCTTGCAGGGATAATATTAGCAGTGCTTGCAGGGCTTGTGATGCAAACAGGGGGATGGGTTGCTGTTCTGCTAGTGTTGCTAGGGGTTGTGATAGGTTTTTTGAACATCACACAAAAAGAAACAATCCCCTTTTTGATAGCTTCCATAGCTTTGTTGATGGCAGGCTCTGCTGGTCTTGAAAAATTGCCTTTGGTGGGAGGAATCGTTGCTGCTGTAATTTCTAATGTACTTCACCTTGTTGCTCCAGCAGCAGTGATAGTTGCTTTGAAGACAGTTTACGATTTGGCCAAAAAGAAATAGGCTTTCTTTTTTTCTTTTTTTAAATTTTTAAATCAAAAAATTTAATTGCATTCCTTGTTGTGGTTTCGTCAACTTCTTCAAAGCTCAGTTTCTTTATTTCAGCGATTTTTTGGATAACTTTTTTAACTGAGCATGGGTCATTTCTTTTACCTTCTTCCCCAAGCCAAGGCGAATCTGTCTCGATCATAAGATTTTCTAAAGGTACATCTCTTGCTATTTTCTTGTGTTTTTTGCTTTTGAACAAAATTGTGTTGAGAGAAATGAAATAACCATTTTCAACAACTCTCTTCAACAAATGATTTGCCCCAAACATGTGAAACAAAACTTTTTTAGCTCCTTCTTGCTCAAGGATTTTAAGGGCATCTTCGAAAGATGCTCTTGCATGGATTACCAAAGGCAAATTAAGCTCCTTAGCTAAATTGATGAATTGGACAAGCCACTCCCTTTGTTTTTGTTGAAGGTCTTGCTCTTTCACCCAATCGTAATCAAGACCAACTTCACCTATTCCAACTATTTTTCCTTTGTTTTGTTTGATAATTTCAAAAAAATCTTCTTTTTCCTTATCGCTTATTTCTTTCACATACTCTGGATGAATCCCAACAGTTGCAAAAATAAAGCCTTTGTGTTTTTCGACCATTTTAATAGTTAATTCGAAATCTTTTGGATTAGCACAAGAAGTTATCACTGCTTTAAGCTCTTTTTTGCATTTTTCTATGACTTCTTCTCTATCCGAATCGTAATCAGGCTGCTCTAAGTGGCAGTGAACATCAATCATTTGAATAAATTAAATGTCAAAAACTTAAATCTTTTTCACCCCAAGAAATAAGTTTGAAATCTTTACCTTAATTGTATCTAATTTTAGAAGTAGAGAAAAACATTCTTGGCTTTAGCAATGGCAACAAGTATTTAGAAAAATTATTCAAGAAAAGCTTTCCTCTTGCTTGATTATTTTGGCAATATTTCCCCCTTCTCGTAAATGACTTTATGCTCGTTTTCCTTCAAGCCTTTTCTCTCATTCTCCAACTTCTGCTTAAAAAGCCTGTACTCTTCTTCTATCATCCTCATAGCTTCTTCTCTGCTTCCAAACTTTTGCTCGTAATAAGCTAATTCTTTTTTTATCGCTTCTTCTCTTGCAGCAGTGTAGCTGTAGCCTTGCTTAACAAGCTTTCTTTCTTCAATTTGAAAAATGGCTAAACCTTCAAAGTATTTTTCAGGAACATCAGAATCTATGTAGATTACCTTCCCTCCTTCCCAGATATCAACTATCGTCCCGACAAGTTTTTGTGAATTATCTATGATGTAAGTTTTTCCTTCGTAAACAATTGCTCTGAGCCAAATTGTTTGAATGTTTATAGAAATTCCATCAGTTTTAGTTTCTTTCTTGGTCAGACTTTTCCTTCTTATTGGTCTTAAAACAATGCTTTCTTCTTCTTTTAAAATTTCTAAGGCTTTTTCTTTTCCAAACTTTTGCTCGTAATAAGCTAATTCTTTTTTCTGCGCTTCGTTGTGGGCATATTGATAGCTATGACCTTTTTTGATAAGCTTTCTTTCTTCAATTTCATGAACTGCTATTCCTTCAAAGAATTTTTCTGGTATACTTGAATCTATTAAGATTGTGTTGGTTCTTTCGTCTAAATCAGCAAAAGTTGGAACTTTACCGCTGTTATCTATGGTGTATTCTTTTCCTTCGTAAACGAATTTCATCTTAAGCTTTAATAATATTAAGTAGAACTGAAATATAAATTTCATGCAAATAAAAGCTATAATTTTCGATTTAGATAACACTTTGATAGATTTCATCAAGATGAAAAGAGAAGCTTGCAGAGCAGCTGTTAAAGCTATGATAAAAAAAGGTCTTAAAATCCCTTTCAAAAAAGCTTTCGAAGAGTTGATGAAAACTTATTTTGAAGTTGGTATAGAATCGAACAAAGCTTTTGAAAAGTTTCTACAAAAGCAAGGTGTGAAGAATGAAGAAATTCTGGAAGCGGGGATTAAAGCTTACCTTGAAGAGAAAAAGAAATTTTTGAAACCTTATCCCAAAGTAAAAACTGTTTTGAAGAAATTGAAAAATTTGGGAATGAAGGTTGTGATCGTTACAGATGCTCCAAAAATTAAAGCTTCCCAAAGAATAGAATCTTTAGGGATTGGCAAATATTTGGATTTGTTGATTGGAAAAGAAGATACGAAAAAAGAAAAGATTACTTCCAAACCTTTTGAATTTGCGGCTAAAAAGCTTGGACTGAGTGTAAAAGAAATGTTGGTCGTTGGTGATTCTATAAAGAGAGATGTAAAGCCTGCGAAGAGAATTGGAATGAAAACTGTTTTGGCAAAATACGGACAAGTGGAAAAAGAGAAAGGGAAAGCAGATTTTGAAATTGAAAGAATTGAAGATTTGCTGAAAATTGTTGAATTTTTAAGTTCCAAGCAAGCTCAAACCACCTATGAAAAGAAGTAGCCAGCCTATGAGGTAGGTGAAGAAGTAGCCAGCCAGTATCCTTGGTATTATAGTCTTAATCCTTTTATTTTTTCCCAACCACTTCACAAACCTTTCAACACCAGGCACTTTCCTAACTAGCTTGTCTATGGGGTTAACTATTGAATCAGGCAAAATTAGCCCAATTAAAAGAGCTGCTAAAAACTGTAAACCATAATCTGGAATAAAAGGATTTGAAAAGAGCAATCCTATCAAAAGGAAAATTTGTCTGAAGTCCATAAAATTAATTGTTTGAAATTTTAGATAAGCTTTATTTTCCTAAAAAATAAACTTTAAACATGGTTAAAGAAAAGATAAAATATTTTCTCTTGATCTTGAGTTTTATAGGAATAGCTTTAATAGGTATAAGCATTTACTCTTCAATCTTTCCGGAAGCAGCAAAACTTGAGTTAAGGCTTAATTTGATTTCTCTGCTTTCTGGATTCTCTTACTTGATTTTTGTTTTCATAATTTGGGGGTTATACGTTAAAAAGTAAAAATCATTCGTTAGACAAAATAAATGCCTTGCAACTAGCGCAATATCCTAAGTAGAAAAGATTTTCTAAATTGAAGCAAGACAAAGCTTCATTTTTTAACCTTTTTCTTCAAAAAATTTAAACCTTGTTTTAAAGTTTCTGCCATAACCAATGAATACATGCTAACGAAATTCTCGAATCTTTGAGCAAAACCGAAAAATTGGAAAAGCAGGGTTGGGAACTTTGTTTTAGTCTTTTTCTCTTCAAGCTCTTCTATAAAAACTATAGTTAAAAATCTTAGAATCGATGAAAGAATAAAAAGATTTTTCAATCCTATGAGCTCAGAAACAAATCCTCCAACTAAAGGACCAAAAGTTGAACCAAGGCCAACAAAAAAGTTGTAGAAAGCTATAGAAGAATCAGCTTTTTCTATAGGTAAAATTAAAGCAAGATGGGCAAAAGCTGCAAGGTTAAAACCAACCCAAGACATTGCTCCAATAATCTCGTAAAAATAAATCCACTCAACACTTGGGGAAAAAGCATAAATCGTTGGTATAAGAGAAATTGGTAAAATACAAGCCAACATCACAAGTTTTTTCCTCATTCTATCAACAACACTTCCCCAAGGTCTAGAAAAAACTATGACAGTTAGCGTTCCTATGAGTGAAATTATTGCAACATTAATTAAGCTTCCTTTAAGGTTTTCGACCACATAAACTGAAAGAAAAGGTGAAGCAATGGTAACTGAAAAATTCAGGAAAGTTATAGCTAAAATCAATTTTGTCAACTCTTTCTCTTTCCTTATTCTTGAAAAGTTGAAAGTATTTTTCAACATGTTTTTGAAATTTCTATCAACGAAAATCAATGTGTGCTCCCTAAAAGTGAAAAAAGGTATTCTACTCATTATTCCAAAAAATGCTATTGTGTAAAAAAGAAAAGGGGTGAACCCAAAAGAGTTCAAGATCAGTCCTGCTAAAAAAGTACCAATGAATGAAGCAAAGTTTGCTATGATGCTCAAATTTCCTTGAACTGAAGCGATTTTGTAAGAAGGTGTGATGCGAATAAGTAAAGAAGTCCAAGCTGGGGCTGAAGCTGCTGAAAGAGATGCTTGGATTGTTAAAAGAAAGAGCAAGAGCAAAAGATTTTTCGTTAAAGCTATTGGAATCCACATTAAAGCCCAAGCTATTCCTCCAAGAATGATTAAAATTTTTCGCTTGAAGCTTTCGCTCAAAACTCCCCAGAAAAGTTGTGAGAAAAGATTTGCAAAGTTTGGAAGGGTTGAAGACAAACCAATCATAGATTTCGTTGCACCTAAGAAAAGGAAAAACACTGAAAGAAAGGGGGAAATCATGGCTTCTGCTAAAGACCTGAAAAATTGGGAGATGAAAAAGGGTTTTGTTTGCATAAGAGAAAATAGGATTGATTGTTTAAAAAAACTTATTCTTTCTCTTCTTCTTCAATCAAAACAGCATTAACTATTCCATCTTGACCTGGTCTTGAAGTAACTTTGGCATTTCCCAACTCTGTTTTAATTATTGCTCCTTTTGTTAAAATTTTTCTCCTCACAAAATGAGGGTTGGCTGGATTGTCAACCACATCCAAAATTTTAACTTTTCTTGTAATTTTTGTTTTTGGATCAAACACATTAGCAAATTCTGCGCTGAAAGCTTTTATTTTCACTCCTCCACCTTTGGTTCTGTATTTTTTCCTTTTTTCTTCCCCAATTCTTGTTAAAGTGGGTAAGTTTCCGAGTTCTCGTTTCTTCTTTTTTCTGGCTAAAATTATTTTTCCTCCTGTTGGTTTTCTCCCTTTTTCACCATGCCATATTGCCATTTACACCACTCAATAAAAGAAGTTTATAAAGGTAAAAGAGTACCTCACAAATAAAGCTAACAAAAAGAAAAATAAAAATTTACCGAATAAGCTTGAGATGAAAAATTTTGATTTGTTGTATTTTGCTGCACCGGCTATTATTCCAACAACATCATCAGGCAAAGGAGTTGCTGCGAAAATGAAAATTGTTAAAGCTCCATTTTTCTTAAACCATTTCCTTGCAAGCTTCATCCATTTGTTATTCTTGAAAAATTCACTTCCTGCATAACCCAAAACATAGCCAACCATTTCCCCTAAGCTTGCACCCATTGCTGAAAGGAAAGAAAGCAATAAAGGATTGAGTTGAGTAGCTAAATAAATGTAAACCAAGTAAAAGGGAATTGGGAAGACGATTGTTGAAGAAGCTAAAAAGTTTCCTATGAAGGCTGAAACATAACCTACAATTTCCATTTTAATTAATTTGCGGGTTAAATTTAAAAAGGTTAAATTTATATTATTTAAAGTAAATTTAGAAGGGAAAGGAAAATGACTGACAGGCCAATAGATGCATTGGATAAAGCAAAGGGGAAGAAAGTTATAATCAAGTTGAAAAACGGGGAAGAAATTTCTGGGATTTTAAGAGCTTTGGACTTGCATTTAAACCTTTGGCTTGATGAAGCAGAAGTTCAAAAAAATGACACAAAAGTTAAACTGGGGACGATTTTGGTAAGAGGCGACACAATAGTTTACGCTTCTCCTGTTAATCTCTAGGAAACTTGGAAGAAATTTAAATTTTAGCTGACAATTTCTTTTAGTGATAGTATGACAAAAGGCACACCTTCGATGGGAAAAAAGCATCACATCACACACATAAGGTGTAGACGTTGCGGAAGAACTTCTTACAACATAAAAACAAAAGTTTGTGCTGCTTGTGGTTTTGGAAGAAGCAGCAAAATAAAAGATTACTCTTGGAAGACCCATAACTTTACAAGAACAAGAAGGAAAAAATGAATTAATTTTTAAGGTTTTAAATAAACAAGAGAAAATATTTTTTATAGCTCTACCATGGGCCTGTAAGGTTAACCAGGAAGCTCAGCATGGTAGAGCAGCGGGCTTTTAGCTTAAAGCTAAAAGCTTTGATGAAAAGATGAAAGAAACCCGTTGGTCCGGGGTTCAAATCCCCGCAGGCCCATTTTTCAACTTAACTTTTTCCGTAAGAAATGTAAATCGGAATACCAAATTTCAAAACCTCATCGGGGATTTTATAAAGATTTTCCACCCAAGAATTTATAGGAATTTTTGTTTTCAAAGAAAATTCATAAGCAAGATGATTAACAAACTTTATTATATCTTCATCTACATAAGGAAGATAAAACCTTAAGTCAACGTCAGATACAAAAATTTTTTCGTTTGTATCGTAAT
>JAWCEU010000029.1:0-6693 GCA_039092155.1 Candidatus Aenigmatarchaeota archaeon | reverse complement strand
CAAGAGTTCTCAATAAACATAACTTTGAACAACACCGGCGGCTCAAGAGCTAAAGATGTCAACTTAAGTGTAATGACTTGTGAAAATGTTAGCTCAGAGCCAAACTTGCTTTATTATGGTTTGATACCAAAGCTATCTTCAAAGAGCAATATAACAACAATAACCATAGCTGCAAACACAACACCAGGATTGTACTATTCCAATTTAACAGCAGTTTGGACAAACTTGAATGGTACTTTTGCGAGTAACAATTTAACACTTGAGATAAATGTCGGTGAAAATCAGTTTGTCCATGCTTTAGAAGAAAAGTTAACTATGTTTATAGAAGCTGGCACCAATCAAACTTCTCATTTCAATGTAAAATCTGCTGGAAATGTTATCGCCAAGAACATAAGCTTTGTTTGTTATTCTGGCGAAGTTTGTGAGAATTTCACTGTTTCATTTGCCCCACAAAACATAAGTGAATTGGAAGTTGGTGAAACTGCTAAAATAAACATAACAGTAGAAGTTCCTGTGAACTACATTTACGGCAGCCACTTTGGAATTGTGAGGATTAATTACGAAGAAGAATACTCTGAACTTCTCTTGGAAGTCAAAGTTCCTATGAACATTTCTTGGGAGCAAGTACCTCTTGAGCTCAAAAAGAAAGTTTTTGGCAATGAAACTGGAGTTTTTGGGACAATAAAAATAATCAACACGGGAAACATACCAATTCCTCTGAACATAAGTTTGAATGAAAGCATTTCTGAAGTTTTATCTTTAAACGTAACTCAATTCACCCTAGGATATGGAGAAACAAAGGTTATAGGAATCAATTATTCTTCACCAGACGTAGCTTTAGATTCAAACTTCACAGGCTTCATAACTAGCAAGATAATTGGAGATTTGGCTCAAAACTCTTCAGTGAAAGAAAGGGCAAGCTACCTTGAACTTTACGTTTACAGCTACAAAGTTCATGTAATAAGCCCAAGCAAAGATTCACCAATTTTAAATGTTAATCCTAGCGACTTATTGCTTGCTAAAGTGAATGTAACTTCAAACTCAACACCTGTAACAGCAAGTGTAATATTCAACGTTTCAATATACAACTCTTCACTCTCTTCAACAGCCATTTTAGCTTCAACTCAGTTCAACAGCTCAGATTCCCTTTGGTACTTAAGATTTTATGCTCCTGCTTTAGATTTGGCCAGAATTTACAGCCTTAACATCACTGCAAACTACACTTTGTTTGAAGGAAGAGTGAAATATGCTTTAGCTGAAGATTCTATTGTTTACAACGATACAATAAAGCCTGAGATAGAGATTTGGATACCTGTAAGGATAGCTGCAAACACAAGCGTTCCGATAAAAGTGAATGTAACAGAAGCCGCTGGCCTTAAGAATGTTTCGTTCTGGATGAGTTATCCTGATAATTCAATTGAAAGAATTGACTTGCAATTTATAAGCAAGGTTAATGATGTTTACACTTATGCCACAAACTTCACTAATACTTCTCTATTGGGAATTTACAATTTCTCAGCAAGAGCTTGTGATTTGAGTGGGAATTGTAATGAGTTGAGTAAAACATTTGAAATTTATCCAACTGCTTTCTTTGCTGGTTATGCTAAAGATGTAGAATCGCAACAAGAGCCTCCTCTCTTGGTCAATTTCTTGTTCTACGATGTGAACACAAGCTTGTTGAGATTCAACTTCACTTCAAATGTTTCAACAGGCTATTACAATGAAACTATTGATGTCAAATCTTACGATTTAATTGTTTCGACTCAAGAAGAAGGTTTCAAGAATTATATTAAGTTTGAGAATTTGACAATTGCAACTCATTACTTCAACCCAATAATTTTAGGTAAAATACCAAGGCTTAGAACAACTAGCAGTGCATTGAAAGGAATTTACATCGATAGTGTTTTGAATTCATCAAACATAACTTTAATCATAGACTTTTCTGATTGTAGCGGAACTAATTGTGGAATTCAGATTTATGACCCAAGTCACTTAGGAATTTACAAATACTTAGGGAATTGGACACCGAAAATAAGCTCTTCGCAAAACACTCTTTGGACAAGGATAAGCAACATCGCTGGCGATAACTCAGATAATTCAGTTAACCTTAGCTCGTTAACGGCAAGAGCAAGAATTTCTTATGGTAAAGGTGTTTACATCTTAGCAGAATTTATTTGTGGAAATGGAGAATGTGAATCAAGCTTTGGAGAAAGTTCAGTGAATTGCCCAATAGATTGCCCAACTTTACCGCCAACTCCAACACCACCTACACCAGTCATACCACCTGTACCGGGAATTGGTCCTGGAGTTGCTCCTCCCGCTATACCAACTGTACCAACTCTTGTTCCAGTAGAGATTAAAACAACTTTGTTGGAAACTACTCTTGTTCCAGGAGAAGAAAAAGTATTTTCCGTTGATATAACCAACAATCAAGAAAATAGTGTAAGAGCTACAGTAACTGTAGAAGGTCCTGCTTTCAGCTTGCTCACAGTCCAAAAGCCTGTTTTATCTGTTCCAGCTAAATCAACAGAAGTTGTAAACATAAGAGCTTATGCACCACCGACAGCAATTCCTGGAATTTATCCTGGTGAAATAGTTGTAACTGTAGAAAACATAACTCACAGAACTCCCATAACTATAAAAATTGAAACGGTTTTAGAGCCTTTGCTTGACGTTAAAGTGAAAGTTTTGTCCAAAACTGTAGCTCCAGGACAAAACCTTGTTTTTGAAGTCTCTCTTTTAAACATGGGTCAAACTGCAAAGATTGAAGATATAACTGTAACTTACAACATCAAGCTCCTATCAGACCCAACAAAAATAATAGCTACTAGTAAAGAAACTTTGGCAGTTGAAAATGTTTTGACTTACACAAGAGAAATCCAAATCCCAGAGAGCGCGCCCCAAGATAAATATGTTTTAGAAGTGAATGCAAGCTATTGGTATGGAAAGAAATATGCAATTTCTACAGACAGCTTTGAAGTGAGTCAATTGCCTGTACCTCTCATGGTCCTAAGGGCAATTTTGCTTAACCCGTTAACTTACATTGTAATATTCTTGGGAGTTCCTTCTTTCGTGATTGGAGCAAGATGGTATGCTGCTTACAAAGCGGCAAAGCTTGCAAAAGCAAGGTACATAGCACCAATAGATTTCAAGAGTTTACCAAAACCTGGACCAACTGCAATTGAAGTTGGAAAAATTGCAGAAACTGACGTTAAAGCTTACATAGACACTTCTCAACTAATAATGCATTCAATAGCTGCCGGTGGCACAGGCTCTGGTAAATCTGTTTCAGCAATGGTTTGTGCAGAAGAATTGCTTAAAAGAAAAGTTCCAGTAATAGTTTTCGACCCAACAGCCCAATGGACAGGTTTCATGAAACCTTGCAAACTCAAAGCCATGCTAGACTTATATCCAAAGTTTGGACTTAAGCCTACTGATGCAAGAAGTTTCAAGACGAATGTTGTTTTAGTTGAAGACCCAGACATGCCAATAGATTTGAAAAAGTACATGAATCCTGGTGAAATCACAGTCTTCGTCATGAATAGACTCAAGCCAGAAGAGTTGGACAAATTCGTTAGAAGAAGTGTGCAAGCAGTCTTTGACATGAGGCCACCAGAATCAAAAGAAATTAAGTTGTTGATGGTTTGGGACGAAGTCCACAGGCTTTTGCCAAAGTATGGTGGAAAGGGAGGTTATGTTGCAATAGAAAGGGCTTGCAGAGAATTCAGAAAGTGGGGAATTGGTGTTTTCGTAATTTCTCAAGTACTGCTTGACTTCAAAGGAGCAATAAGAGCTAACATAGCAAATGAAATTCAATTGAGAACAAAGTATGAAGGTGATATAGCAAGAGTTAAATCTAAGTATGGAGCAGATTACGCTTCAAAAGTCACAAGGCTCACAATAGGCACAGCTTTATTCCAGAATCCTGAATATAACCATGGAAGACCTTGGTTCATAAGCTTTAGGCCTTTGTTGCATTCGCCTTTCGCTTTAACTGACGAAGAAATTAATCAGTACGTGAAACTAAATAAGAAAATAGAGGAGCTTGAGAAGAAAATAGAGGAGCTTAAAGCCAAAGGTGTTGACACTTACGACTTGGAAATAGAGCTAAACATAGCTAAAGATAAAATAAAAACTGCAGCTTTCAAGATGGCAGAAACTTACATAGAATCTGTTGAGAATAGATTGGAAAAGGGAAAGAGGTAAAATAATGGCTGAAAAAAGCAAGCAAGAGTTGATGAAAGAATTGGAAGATGTGAAAAGCCTTATACAGCACTTAGAAGATGAATACAGGAAAGCAAACATTTCTGAAAAGTATTATCAAGAACTTAGAGAAAAATACGATAAAAGGGTTAAAGAGTTGGAAGAAAAGCTTGGTTTGAAAAAAGAAGAAAAATCAGGATTTTTCGGTAAATTGTTTAAGAAGAAAGAGGAAGTTAAGGAAGTGAAAGTTGAAAAAGAAAAGGGTGAAGAGGAAGAAATTGGTGAAATAACTGAAATGACACCAGAAGTTATAGAAAAGCTTGCTGCACAAGCTGCCAAGGAAGCTGGTGTTGAAGAAACTGTGAAAGAAGAGGTGAAGGAAGAGGAAGAAGAAAAAGGAGAAGCACCAATCTCAATTGAAATAGAAAAGTTGAAAGTTCTTGTTGAAACAATGAGGGAAGCAAATAAAAGTGTGCAAGAAAGTATAAGGAGTGTTGCTGAAAGTCTCGGTGAATTAAGATCCATGATATTCCAAACAGAAGGAGCGAATAGAGAAATTGCCCTTAAACTTGAAAAAATTGAAGACGAAATAGCACAAATAAAACCAAAAGAAATAGAGAAGAAATTCAACGAAGTTAATCTTAAAATAGAAAAGCAACAAATGGCTGTTGAAAAACTTGATGCGATGAGTAAAGATTTAGCGAAAAAAATCAACGATGTCCTTAAACTTTTGAAAAAAGTTGGAAATATTGAAAATCTTGCAGAAGTAAACAAAGATATTCAGAAGAAAGTTGATGAGATAAAAGAAGCTTTGAAGTATACAGAGAGAATTGCTTTGAAAACTGAAAAAGTTTTTGTCAACTTGAGTAAAAGCTTGAACGAATTCGCAATCTACAAAACTAGGCAAGAAAGCTTGGAAGATTTAACTAAAGATATTTTGAAGTCTGTAGATGAAATAAATTTGAAGCTTGAAAATTTTTCAACAAAAAAAGATTTGGAAGTTTTGAGAAGCGAAATTTCCGTTCTCCAAAAACAAATAGAAGAAATAAACAACAGTTTTGAAGTTGTCAAAACAAAAATACCTGAACCGATAGAGCAGTTGAGAAAAGAGAAGGAAGATATTCTTCTTTTCCTCTCAGCTTTAGAACAACAACTCAAAAAAGGAAGTATAAGTGTTGGGGAGTATGAAAAGATAAAGAAAGAGAATTTGGAAAGAATAAAAGAAATTGAAGACGAGTTGAAAGAAAAATGGGATAAAATAATTGAAGCTCTTTCAAAAGGTGAAAAGTTGGAAGAAAAAGAGGAAGTGAAGGAGGAAAAAGAGGAAGTGAAGGAGGAAGTTAAAACTAAAGATGAGAAAGTCATGAGAGAAGAGATGGTTGAAATAGCAAAAAGGCTTAAGGAGAAAGTCAAATGATAATAGGCGTAATAAGTGCTAAAGGTGGGGTTGGAAAAACAACTTTGGTTTCAAATTTAGGTGTAGCTCTAGTTAAAAATTTTGGGAAAAAAGTTTTGGTGATTGATGGAAATATAACAACACCAACTCTTGGAATTCATTTGGGTATGCTTTCCCAAGAAAGAACTCTTCACGATGTTTTAATTGGGAATTTGAAGTTGAATCAAGCTGTTTACATTCATCCAAGCGGCTTGCACATAATACCATCAAGTTTATCTCCAACAACAGAATACCCAGACCCTCAAATACTTAAAGAAAAATTGGAAGAAGTAAAAGGAAATTATGATTTCATTTTGATAGATGGTGCTGCAGGTATAGGAAGAGAAGTTATATCTGTGATAAAATCAAGCGATTTTGTTTTAATAGTCACAAATCCTGAGATGACTTCAGTGCTTTCTGCAATTAAAGCGATAAAAATTTCAAAGTATTTGGGAGTCCCTATTTTGGGAATAGTTGTAAATAAAGCTATAAAAGAAAAGCATGAGCTTAAGCCTTCAGATATAGAAGAGTTGTGTGAAGCTAAAGTCATAGGTATAATACCTTACGACAAAAAAATCTTGGAAAGTTTAAGAAAAATGACACCTGTTGTCATTTACGATACTAAATCTCCTTCAAGCATCGCTTTTAACAAGCTAGCAGCTTACATAGCTGGTGAAGAAATTGAAGAAGAAAGTTTTATTCAAAAATTGAAAAGGATTTTTAGGTTGGGTTGATTTTTTCTTCCAAAATTTCTGAAGAGAGTTTTTTCATCAAAACCATTATATCTTCAAGCTCTTTTTTCTTGGAAGAATCGATGAGGGAAATCATGTAAACTTCTTCCCCAAAATTTTTAAGCTTCTCTATTTTTTCTGTATCAGCAACATCAATTTTGTTTGCTATCAAAACCAATGGTTTCTTCAAAAATTCTTTCACAAGTTTAAAATTTTCCAATTGTTCTTCAATCGTCAAACTGTTTTTAGATACATCAAAAATGTAAAAACCTCCTAAAACATTCATTTTCTTAACTATGCTCAAATTTTCAACCCCTTTTGTAA
>JAWCEU010000028.1:0-7125 GCA_039092155.1 Candidatus Aenigmatarchaeota archaeon | reverse complement strand
GGAACAGTCGCTTTGGACATTTATAATAACTACTTAAGATTTTGGATAAATATTACATCGACAGATTTCGAATTGCTAAATGATGTAGCAAAAGGTTTTCTGAATAGAGGATTTAAACCTCTTTTATTTCAAGGAAAAATAAACAAAGATCATTTTGGGAAAAGAATTGTGTGGAATCTGAGAATAGGAAGGAAAGGTGAAGTGAAAAAATTGTTAAGATTATTGCCACTCAGACATGAAGAAAAAATTAAGAAAAGTAGGTTAGTGCTGAATTCTGATAATAAACCATTAGAGGAGATAGAAAAAGAATGGAAGTTTTTATCAAGTAAAATTAAAAAAGATACAATAAAGTATAAAGAATTGGCTAAGAAGACACTAAAATTCAGTTAGACTTTTTTGGTAATGAAAGCTCTGTTTAGGAATAATTCTTTCATCGAAAATTGGTTGACCATATCGACCATCTGCCCCTTGTATGTATTTGACTTTTCCTTCCCTTACTCTAATTATTGCATCTGCAATTTTCTCATTCGTAACTTTTAACAATTCTTCTTTCGTCACATTTAGAAGAACATTCAGCTCATTCCCAAATTTTTCTATAAGCTTGTCATGCTCTTGCAAAACTTTTTTCGAATAAAGTTCTCCAGACCCCCAAGCAAAAGAAATTATTTCATACAATGGCAACAAAGTTTTAAAAGGTATTGCATCCTTGGGCACAAAACCTTCAGGCCTATCAGCCAATTCTTCAACTCTATGCAAAACACCAATAGTTAATTTTCTTCCACATTTTGGGCAAGTGTTATTCAACTTAATAGCATCTTTTGGGTGCAGGCTTATCCCACAGTTACGATGACCATCCCAATGGTATTTTCCGTAATTTGCATCAACTTCAATTGTGTACAAAAACTTCTTTTTATCCTTCTTTTTTATCGCATCTACAATTTCCCAATAACTAAGCTTTTCTAAATCGAAAACATTTGCTTCCCTTCCTAGACGCCATGGATGAGGCGAATGGCTATCACTGTTTGAAACCAAAGTGAACTTGTCTAAGGAAGATAACCTCCAATTCATGTCTGGAGTGCTGCTCAAACCAGTTTCTAAAGCAAAAATATGCTTTGCTTGATCTTGGTAACATTCTTCCACAGAATCAAAGCCTGATTTACTTCCAAAACAGCTCATCCAAGGCGTCCAAGCGTGTGCTGGATAAATCAAAATCTCATTGCTAATTTGAATTAAAATTTCTACAAGCTCTGCTGCACTCAAATTCAAAATTGGTCTACCATCAGAAGCTAAGTCTCCATATTTTTTTAAAGCTTCATTTATTTGATTTACAACATCAAAGCTGGGGGCATGAATTACATGATGAACCCTTTTCATCATTCCTTCAACTTCAAAGTAAGTTGCAACTTCGCTAGTCAAAGTGAACAAGATACCATTGAATTCAAACAATCCACTATTCTCTACCGGTTTCAATTTATTTTTCAATTCATTAAACCATTTTGGGTGTGTGAAGTCGCCTGTTCCAACGATGTTTAAACCTTTAATTTTTGCACCTTTAGCTATTCCTTCCAAATTCATTTGTTTGCTCGTAGCTCTGCTCCATGCTGAATGTATATGAAAATCTGCTATTATTTCCATTCACTTCACTTAAAAGAATCTTGAAACTAAGAGGAAGGCAAAGATCATGAGCAAAAACCAGAGCCATGGCTTCCATTGAATTATTTTACTTCCATCTAAAGGTGGAATCGGTAAAAGGTTGAAAAAAGCAAGCCATGCATTCACATTTGAAATAAAGCTAAGGAAAGAAATAGGGTAGAAGATTGAAGCAAAAACGAGATTTACCAATGGCCCAGATAAAGCAATTATCCCATTTTCAGGAATTGTAAGCCTAGTAACTCTAAATCCCCATCTTGAAAATCTATATGGCCTTATTATCACAGCCCCAGGTGCCACGAATTTTAAGCCAAGGAACATTAACAAAACGCCTAAGAGTAAGCCTAAAGGCCACATCTCATAATAAGCAGAGCAATGGAATTTAATCGCAACGAATTTGTGAGCTAGTTCATGAAAAACGAAAGCTAGGGTGACTGTTATTAAGTAGAGAAAAAAAGCTTCAAATCTTGGATAAGCAAAGATTAAAGAAATTGCTAAAGTGGAAATTGCTAAATCTTTTATTTCTTCTCTAGTGAAAAGTTCTTTCAAATTCATTCAAATCATCCCATGAAATATTTCAAAGCTTCTTCAACATTGCTAACTTCTTTAACAGTAATTCCAACACTCTCGCTTACATCAACTTTTTTTGGTAAATATTCTGTAGTGCAATATAATATAGGGCCAATTTTTCTGCACTCTCTTTTTGGCGTGTAAGTGATTTGAACTCCTTGACCTTTTGGAACTAAAAATATTTCCATCCCCTCTTCTTTAACAGCTCTTGCTTTTTCTTCTATCCCCCCAACAACACCAATTGTTCCATCAAGGTTTATTGTTCCAGTTATGCTAACTTTTTCATTCAAGCTCTTATTTTGCAAAGCAGCTATAGTTGCTATAGTTAAAGCTGCTCCAGCTGAAGGCCCACCTATAACAGAAGCATTAGTTTCAATTTGATAAATTAAATCAATTTTGGAAGTGTTGATTCCAGTTATTCTTTCAGCCACATTTTTGGCTATTTGAATGGAATTTTGAGTGTCTATGAAAAAAAGCAAATGGTTTATGTCTGTCAAAACTCTTCCTTTACCTTCAACAGCTTCAACCACTAAGGTTGTCATCACTCCATTTCCTTCATTGTCTACAGCAGGTATTTTCATTCTCACAACATTTCCTTTTGAGGGCAAAGCTTCTTTAACTGAAGGAACGAACTCAACTTTCACTTCTTTTGTGGAAAGGTAAGAATGCAAAAATAACAAGCATGCCAAAACAAAAATTGAAATTAAAATTGCTTCTTTTTCCATAAAATTACCTTTTCTTTGAAAAATAAAAAGCAGGAGGTCGCTTTCGGTGGATGTAGCTTAGCAAACTATTTAAACCCAAGCTATCTTCTCAGTCCTGTTTGCCACAAGCATTGAGCTTCCCACCTTACAGTTGCTCGATTCCTCGCCTGGCTGGGTTCGGTGGGAAGTCAACCCTGTGGGACAAGACTTCTTAGTCGATAGCTTGGAATAGTTTACCAAGCTACACCGCCCTCAAGCTTTGGTCGGCCATATAGACCATTTGCCACTGGCTTTTGCCAGTAGAGAGGGCCTAGCTCTCCGACCAGGGACCTCCTGCAAAAAGAAATAGGAATAGAGAAAATTTAAACTTTTTTGAAAGGAAAGCTTTAAATACTTCAACTTAACATTACATACACATATAGGTGACAATCAATGGACTTCGAAGAATTTGAAGAAACTTGGGACGAAGGAGAAGAAGAGGAAGAAGAAGAGGAAGAAGAGGAAGAATGGTAACTTCTTGGCTTTACTTCTTCTTTCTTTTGTTTTTTGTTAACTTATTTAAGGCAAGAAGGCAGGAAAAATCTTTATATTCTCATTTAATCTAATCTAAATTAGGTGTAAAGATGGCAATATTTGAAGGAGCATTGGGTTTGGGAGTAGGGTTTTTGTTGGCAATAGCCCTTGCGCAATATGCAAAAATAAAACTAACAAAAGGATGGCAACTCTTAGTAGCATCAGCAGTTCTTTTCCTCTCAGTTGCAGCATGGTCTTCCCCAGCTGTAGCTACTTACATTTCCCCAAACATTGGCTTGTTAAGAGAAGCTTTTGAAATTGTTGCTTGGTTGCTTGCGCTGCTAGGAGCTTTGCTAATAGTTTACGAAGGATTGGTAGAAATCTTTTAGGCAGACAAATTTTGCCTTTTTATTCTTTTTAGAAGTTTTTGGCTCATGTAGCGTAGAGATGTTTATCTAGCCTTTTTCTTCTGAATTGACCAAAAATCAAAGCATTGTTGAGAAGTGTTAATGAATAGTTTGTTCTTGTAATCTTCTTGACAAGCTAATTTTCGTAACAGTGTTAGGATTTGTGGTAAGAATTTAAAGGCTTAGGTTAAAAATACTTCTTAAAATTTTTATGTTTTTGTGCAGGGGGTGGGATTCGAACCCACGAAGGCACTAAGCCAGCAGGTTCCTTCTTTCATCTTTTATCAAAGCTCAACCAACTTGAGCCTGCCGCCTTTAACCGCTTGGCTACCCCTGCTTATTAATAATTTAGGAAAAGAAAAAATTTATCCCATTGATTGAATTTCTTCTCTCAATTTTTCAATTTGTGCTTTAAGGTTTGAAAGAACTTCTTTCATCTCAGACTTTCTTTGAATTTCTTCTCTCCTTTCTTCTTTCACACCTTCAGCCAAAAGTGCTGATTTTAAAAAGTTGAGTCTGTTTTCAAACCTATTGGCATTTTCTCTTATCAGCTCAATAGTTTCTTCCCTAACTCTTTCGCTCTCTTCAAATATTGAAAGGGAGCTTTTAATCAATTCTATTATACTTCTCAACTCTTCAATATTTTCAAGTATTTCTTCATACCTTTCAACTTTTATGAAAAGTGGTATGCTTTTCTTGAAAATTGGTCTCGGTTTTTCTTCTAAAGCAACACTTTTCTCAATTTTCGGCAAAGTTTTTTCTTCTACTTCTTCAGATTTTTCTTTCTCTAGCTGAATCGGCATTCCAATTTGCTTTATTTCTTCTAAAGTAGGAAGCTTGATTTCTTCTTGGTGTTCGGGAATTACCAATTCTTCCTTTTTTTTCTTTCCAAATAGCATACAACTCTAATTATACTTTTTGTAATTTTAGGATATAAATATGCGCTGGCCGGGATTTGAACCCGGGTCTCCGCCGTTCAGCTTTTTTTGGCAGGGCGACGTCTTAGACCAGGCTGGACTACCAGCGCTTAATATATTGTGGTTAAAAAGAAAAGAAAAAACTTTAGCCTTGGAAGATGAAGCCAAAACCAACATCAGCTTTTTCACTCTCTTCCTTTATCTTTTGAATTACACTTTTCTCTTCCTCTTCTTCAACCCTTTTTGCTATTTCTTTTTCTTTGATTTTCTCCAAAACTTTTTTACACTGCTCTTCAGTCCCAGAGATATAGCAATAATACCCTTGCTTGTTTGTAAGAGTTTTTGCTTCTTTGAAAATTATGCTAGCTCTTGAAATTTCATCATCTTTGAGCAAAGCATCTTTTACATTTTGCAAGTTTTTTTGTTCCAACCAAAGCACTATTTCCATCTTTCCACCTTAAAATTTATTGGCTCAAGAGATTTTAATTTTTAAGCCCCGAGTGGGATTCGAACCCACGATCTTCCGCTTACGAGGCGGACGCATTACCACTATGCTATCGGGGCTCTATCTATATTTCTTTCAAACACCAAATAATATATAGGTAAGCATGCAAGAAGCAATGCTATGGCATAAAGAGAGAAATGGTATTGTATGCGACCTTTGCCATTTAAGGTGTTTTATTTCAAAAGATAAGTTCGGAGCATGCCAAGTGAGGAAAAATGAGAACAACAAGCTGTACACTTTAAGTTTTGAAAAAATTGTAGATTTGGAAATTGGAGATATAGAGAAATCTTATATTTTCCATTTTCTACCCAAAGCTAAAACACTTTTCATCGCAACCTTAGGATGCAACTTAAATCAAAATTTCTGCTTAGAAGATTTTTCTATCCCTACTGTGAGAATAAAGGAAATGAATGCAGAGGAGTTGGTGAAATTTGCTGAAAAGAAAAATTGCAATGCCATAAGCTATTTTTTCACAGACCCAACAATCTCTTTTGAATTTGTGTTAAGGATAGCAAAAGCTGCTCACAGAGCAAATTTGAAAAACATCTTTGTGACAAATGGCTTTTTAAGCGAAGAAGGGGTGAAAAAACTTGCAAAGTATTTGGATGCAGCAAGCATAAGAATTAAAGCTTCAGGTGGAAAGCAATTCATGAAGCAATACAGCCTACTTCAAGATCCGGAAAAAATTTTCAGCACGATGAAACAAATGAAAAAGCATAGAGTTTTCATAGAAGTGGCAAACACGATAATACCGCAAATAGGCGATGATTTGGAAGAATGCAAAAGATTGGCAGAATTCATAAACTTGGAATTTGGCTCTGAAGTTCCTTTCCATTTGCTTCAGTTTTATCCAAGTGACAAATTCCCAGGAATACCGATGACATCGATATCAGTTTTAGAAAAATGCGCAGATTTAGCAAGAGCAGCTGGTTTGAGATATGTTTATATAAGCAATGTGCCAAAGAACCCAAATCAAAACACTTACTGCTACAACTGCAGAGAACCTTTAATACTAAGGGAAAACTTGAAAGTGAAAAAAATAAATTTAAGGGATGATAGATGCCCGAATTGTGGCATGAGGATAAGCATAATAAGGAAATGAGAAAAAGATAAATTAGCAAGAAAACTCATTTATTTTGTGAAGCTCTTAGTTTTAGCATCATTCCTCTTAGTTTCGCTCTCAACCTTACCTTTAGCTTTTTCACAAATTCAATATTATGGCATAGATGTTGGTTTAAGTGAAGAAGGGAAAGCAAAAGTTAAATTAGCTGTAACATTTGTTGAGCCAGAAAAAGAGTTTGAGCTAAGCTTGATCGGGAGAATCGAGAAATTCAATGCAAGCTCTGCAGGATTTCCAATAAACTGTGAAGTGAATTCTGGAGGAATAAGTTATGTTAAGTGTAAGCTCAATTTAACTCAAGAAAGAAGAACAATCGAGCTGAATTTTGAGAGTTATGATTTTGTGAGGAAGATAGAAGATAAATTTTATTTTGATGCCGATTTTAGTATAGGGAAAAACGTAGAGAGCTTTTTTGCTTCAGTGAAGCTTCCAGAAGGTTTTGCACTAGTTGGGGAAGAAATAAAAGGAAGGCTTTCTTTTCCAGAAAGTGCAACAATTCTAAGCGATGGGAGGCGTCACATAATAGCTTGGAAGCTTTTAAATGTTTCGAAAGACCAAAGCTTAAGGTTGCAAATCCTTTATGAAAGGATTCAAACCCAGTCAAGATTTTCAGAATGGTTTTTCTATTCAGGAATTTTTTTGCTCGTTTTAGTTTCAATCATAATTTTTGTTTATGTTAAGTTTTTGAGAAAGCCTGAAAAGATAATATTGTCAGTTTTAGACGAGTTTGAAAGAAAAG
>JAWCEU010000027.1:0-7145 GCA_039092155.1 Candidatus Aenigmatarchaeota archaeon | reverse complement strand
AACAAAATATTCTTTTGATTGACATAGAATTGTAAAAAACAGTTAAAACTTCCTCTTCTTGAAGAGACATCAAATTTTTCTTCAGAATTGTAAAGAATGCCAATGTTGTTTAAAAGTTTAAATTTTCGCACTGCCAAACTTTTCTTTGAAATTTTCTATAGCTTGGGCAACAATCTCCATAGCTTCTTTTGCATTTTTCCATCCTTTAAATTTAACCCATTTATGTGGCTCTAACCTTTTATAAATTTCAAAAAATTCTTGAATTTCTTTGAGTTTGTTGGGATGAACGTCTTGAATGTCATTATATCCTTTAAATCTTTGGTCGCTAATTGGAACTGACAATATCTTTGGGTCTTCTCCTTTTTCGTCTTCAAGCAAAATTGCACCAATAACTTTAACTTTTACTAAACAACCTATTTCAAGCGGCTCATAACTTAAAGCCATTATATCCAAAGGGTCGCCATCTTTGAATAAAGTTTGAGGAACAAATCCATACTCAACTGGAAAAACAACAGGTGAAGGAATTATTCTATCTAAAACAAACACTCCTGAATTAACATCATATTCATATTTATCTCTAGAGCCACTGATGACTTCTATTATCATGTTCAAAATTTCAGGTGGTTTTTCTCCTGGTAGAATATCTTTCCACAAATTCATAGTTTAAGAAATTGTCTCAAGGAGATATTAATTTTACTGTTGTGATTAAGTTTAAATACTTGTTTTTAGAATTACCAATTAGCCAAAGGGAGGAAAGTAGAGGAAAACTCTACTTCTAACTCATGAGGTGAATTAAAGAATTAAAGGAGGGTTTGAAATGGCTTTTGGAAGAGGTTTTAAAAAATTTGGTTTTAGAGTAGAAATACCAAAACCAGTGAAAGTAGGAGAAGAGTACGATGTAGAAATAAATGAAGTTGGGGCAAAAGGCGATGGTATAGCAAGGATAAAAAACTTTGTGGTCTTCGTGGCTGGAACAAAACAAGGAGATAAAACGAGGATAAAAATAAAGGAAGTTAAAAACAGGTTCGCAATAGGAGAAAAAATAGCAGAATCGAAAGAAACGGGAGAAGAGGGGTAGACTCTTCTCCTATTTTTCTTTTATCAAATTCATGAACTCTAAAGCATTCTTGTACATCATGGTGTTGTTGAACATAACCCAAACTTCTTCGACTTCTTTCTCTAAACCAAAAACTTTTTCTTTCAATTCTTCTAGCTCTTTTTTGCTGAAATCGTAATTGTAAATGCTAGTTGAGCCAAAACCATGCAAGCGAAAATAAGCTATTTTCTCTTTCCCAAAATGGAGAGGCTCATTCCTGAAAGGGTCTACACATTCGATTAAATCAAATTTCTTGCAAACTTTCTTCAACAATTCAGGCTCTTCATGCCACTTCCCTCTTGGCTCCCAAACCAAAATCAGCTTTTCCCTTTTAATTGCTCTGAAAAATTCTTCCATTCTTTTCAAATTTTCTTCTTCAGGTTTAAAGCTCGCTGGTGATTGAAAAAGCAGAATCTTTGCTCTCAAAACTTTGCAAATTTCTTTCATTTCGTTGAAAGTTTCAACAGAATCTTTTGAAAATTTTGCTTGATGAGTTATGGTTTGATTAGCTTTTACTGTGAACTCGAAATTTTTGTTTATTTCATCAACTTCTTTCCTCCATTTTTCTGCTGTTTTAATTTTTGGTATTTTGTAAAATGTTGAGTTTACTTCAACTGAAGGGAAAATGGATGAATAAGCTTGTAAAACAGATTTGAAATTTTTGGCTTTACTTCCGAGGAAATTTTTTGAGTTGAAAAAACCCCAACCGCAACAACCAACTTTGATCATCTTTCACCTTGATACAAATTTATTGCCTTTAATAAAAAATCTCAATTTTTTAGGTAAATCTTTTTTCACACCAATTCTGTAAGAGCAAGCGATTTCAAAATTTTTTTCTTTAGAATCAAAAAAATTTATTTGGCTTTTTTTGCTTGTTGAATCAATTCCATTAAGGCTTTTATCTATTGCCAAAGCCTTGGAAAGCTTTCCTGGGCCTCTTGTTAAATCAAAAATATTTTTTGTTTTCCTATTCTTCTTCATCTCTTCTATCCCTTCAAAAGGCTCAACAGCTCTTATCAAAACTGCTCCTGTTTTCCCTTTTTCATGAGCCACAACATTCAACAACCAATTGTTATGAACATTGTAAATCAAAATTTTTCCTGGCTCATCTTTCATAAGCTCAACACAATGTTTAGGCCTTCCTGAATGAGCTCTTGATGCAGGGTCTTCTTCACCAAAGTAAGCTTCTGTTTCAACTATTTTTCCGGACAAAACTTTTCCATTCAACTTCCTAACCAAAATTTTTCCCAACAATTCCTTTGCCACTTCTTCTGGACTTTTTTGAAAGAAATCTTTCTTCAAAATTTTCATAAATTTTTCACCAGCTTACCCAATTTCTTAAAATCTTTTTCCATGAGCTTTTTAATTTTTGGAAATCTCATCCCAGCAGCTGGATGGAAAGTGAAAAAATAAATTCTTCCATCTTTCTTTAAAGTTTTGCCATGAATTTTTGAAATTTTTTCTTCGAAACCAAAAGCTTCACAAGCAACATCTCCAAGTAGAACAACAATTTCTGGATTTATAACCTCAAGTTGCTCAAGAGTATAGGGAACGCAATTTTCAATTTCTTTTTTGCTTGGCCTCCTGTTTTTGGGAGTATGACATTTCACTACTCCTGTTACAAAAACTTCTTCTCTTTTCAAGCCAATAGAAGCTAGAAGTTTATTTAAAAACTTTCCAGACATACCTACGAACGGCTTTCCTTGTATGTCTTCATTCTTCCCAGGATTCTGACCAATAAAAGCTATTTTAGATTTAGCATTACCTTCTCCTGGTACTGTTTTTTTCCTGAACTTGTAGAGCTCACATTTTTTACATTTCTTTATTTCTTCAGCAATTTCCTCTAAGCTCTTCATATAAGTAAAATCGTAAAGCTTATGCTTTAAAATTCACATATATTATGCGATTTTCATGATTCGCTACGTTAACATAAAAAAACCAAAACAAGATGAAAAAGTTTTAGCTTTACTTAGACCTTATGTTCGCGAGTGGTTCAAAAGAAATTTCAAAGAAATGATAATTCACCAGAAATTTGCTGTAGAGCTGATTCACAAAGGAAAAAATACTTTGATCACAGCACCTACAGGCTCAGGCAAAACCTTAAGCTCTTTTCTATCAATTCTCGACCATTTGTTTAGACTTGCAGAAGAGGGTAAGCTTGAAGATATGGTTTACTGTATTTACATTTCCCCACTCAAAGCTTTGGACAATGACATTCACAGGAACTTGCTTGTTCCGCTAAAAGAAATAAGAGAAATTGCTAAAGAACAAGGAATAGAACTACCTGAAGTTAGGATTGGTGTTAGAACGGGGGACACTTCAGCAAATGAGAAGCAAAAACAACTCAAGAAGCCACCACACATTCTTGTTACAACTCCTGAAACCATTGCTATTGTTTTGAGTACAAGAAAATTCAAAGAAAAGTTCAAAAATGTGAAATGGGTTGTGGTTGATGAAATTCATGAGCTTGCAAATTCTAAGCGTGGTGTTCACTTAAGCTTAAGCTTAGAAAGGTTGCAAGATTTTGTCGGAAAACCTTTGGTTAGAATAGGGATGGGAGCATGTTTAAAGGCTGACCAAAAAATTTGGTTAAGCGATAAAATAATAAGCATAGGAGAATTTGTTGAAAAAGAATTGAAGTCTAATAAGAAACATATATTTCTTAATGGAGCCGAAGGGGTTGATATTTCCAACAAAAATATTTTTATTTTTTCTTTTGACGGAAAAAAACTAACGAAAAACAAGATATTAAAAGTTTGGCGAATACCCTCCCCCACAAAGATCGCAAAAATTGAAACAAAAAATGGAAAACAGTTATGGGTAACGCTTAATGATAGATTACTCTCTTTAACAAAAAATGGCTATGAATGGAAGTATGTGGAAGAAATTAAAGAGGGGGAAAAAATATGTTCGCCCTTGTATGTAGATATAAACTCTTCTAAAGATGTGCTAGATTTAATCCTGGAAAGTGACTCACTACTCTCTAAATTAAAAGTTGTATGTGATCTCAAGTTTTACCGTGCTATTTTAGCTAAAAAAGCTCGAGAGAAAAAAATTACTCTTAAAGAATTGTGCAAGAATGAAAACTTAAATTATGATTGGTTGGTTTCTCAAAGATCGAGTATAAAACTAAAAGAGTTTTTGAAGATGTGTGAAACTTCTGGATTGGATGTTAAATCTGAAATCAAGAAATGGAAAATAGCAAGTTATAGAATGACACATCAAGCCATTCGGCTCTTTTCCTTTTCCCCAGAGTTCATGAGATTTTTGGGTTTAATAGCTTCTGATGGACATAATAAAGGTGACAGAATAACGATTGTCAATAAAGAAATAGAAGTTTGTAAAAAAGTTAAAAAATTTCTGTCATCTCAACTTGGATTAAGAAGTGTTTTAAGGAAAGTTTTTGTTGAAAAGAAAACCTATTACTTACTTGTATGTAAGTCGAGAGCTTTATGTGAAATTTTAAACTACCTTGGTATAAAGATTGGGAGAAAATTCTCAGATATGAGTCTTCACCCAGCTATTCTATCTTTACCAAATTACTTGTTGCTAGAATTTTTAAAAGGCTACTTAGACGGGGACGGCTCAGTAGTTATCACAAAAGACAATAAAATAAGAATCTCAATACATTCAACTTCAGAGAAAATGATAGACCAGTTGAGGTATATTTTATTTAGGAATGGAATAAGCTCTTCTAAAGAAATAAAGAAGAGGGTGGGCAAATGGCACGAGTTGTATTCCATTCGAATTTTCAGAAATGAAGATTGTATCAAAGTGGCAATGGGAACTTTCAAAGGAAAAAAGATAAAGAATATAGTGGTTGGGAGTAGAAAACCAGATTTTGTTCCTATAGGACCTATACTTAGAAAATTCAAAGAAGATTATAAACTCAGTTTTAAAGAGCTTAATAAACTGACTAACACTTATGTTCTTGACATAATAGAAAGAGGTTATTGTACGCGTGAAATAGGGCGAAAGATTTCCAGATCACTTGCAGAAAAATTCCCAGAAATAAGTAAAGAAATTGAAGACATTTGCAACAATATGATTACTTCTGAAGAAATCAAAAAAATTGAAATTTTACCATTCCGTGAAAAATATGTGTATGATCTTACGGTAGAAAATTCCCATAATTTTGTGGCTGAAGGAATAATAGTTCACAACACATTGGAGCCTTTAGATGAAGTTGCAAGGTTTTTGGTTGGATATGAGAATGGAAAAGAAAGAAGTTGCACAATAGTAGATGCAAGATTTGTAAAGCCGATGGACATAAAAGTTTTGTCTCCAGTTAAAGACATAGTTTATACTCCAGCTGAAACAATAACAAGCAACATGTACAAACTTTTGCATGAAATGATTTCAAAGCGAAAAACAACGCTTGTTTTCACAAACACGAGAAGTGGGACAGAAAGGGTTGTTCACCATTTAAAGCAAATGTTTCCTGAAGTTTACAGCGATGAAGACATTGGTGCTCATCATAGCTCTGTTTCTCGTGACATAAGGCTTGAGCTTGAAGAAAAGTTGAAAAAAGGCTTGCTCAAAGCGATAATTTCTTCAACAAGTTTAGAACTTGGGATAGATATTGGTTACATTGACCTTGTTGTTCAGCTTGGCTCACCAAAAAGTATTTCTCGTTGTTTGCAAAGAATAGGTAGGGCAGGTCACAAGCTGCATGAGACTTCTGTCGGAAGGATAATTTGCATGGATCGCGATGATTTAGTTGAGTGTGCAGTGATGATTCAGCAAGCTTACCAATACTTTTTAGACAAAACCCGAATCCCTCAAAATTGTCTTGATGTTTTGGCTCAACATTTAATGGGGATGAGTTTAGAAAAAAAGTGGAATGTGAAAGAAGCTTTCAATTTAATTAGAAATTCTTATTGCTACAGAAATTTGAAATGGGAAGATTTTCTTTCAGTTTTGGAATTTTTGTCGGGAAGTTACCATAGCCTAGAAGATAAGAAAGTTTATGCTAAAATTTGGTTTGATGCTAAGGATATGATGTTCGGTAGAAGGGGGAAATATGCAAGAGTAATTTACTCTTTGAACATAGGCACGATTCCAGATGAAGTGAAAATAAAAGTAAGAACTTTGGACGGAAAA
Source organism: Candidatus Aenigmatarchaeota archaeon (assembly GCA_039092155.1). Taxonomy (GTDB): domain Archaea; phylum Aenigmatarchaeota; class Aenigmatarchaeia; order CG10238-14; family SCSR01; genus JAVZGQ01. Next base: position 946 of record JAWCEU010000027.1, on the reverse strand, counting down.
TATATTGGTTCAATAGAAGAAGAGTTTTTGCAAAGGCTTTTGCCAGGAGATGTTTTTGTTTTGGCTGGAAAAACTTACGAATTCGTGAAGGCAAAGCAAGTAACAGCTTTTGTTAAGCCAGTCAAAGAAAAAAGGCCTACAGTCCCTTCTTGGTTCTCAGAAATGCTTCCCTTGAGCTTTGAACTTGCTTTAAAAATTCAAGAGTTTAGAGGAAAAATGTTTAAGCTTGTGAAAAGCAAGAGTAGGAAAGAAGTAGTGAATTGGCTCTTGAAGAATTATTACCTCGATGAGTGGAGTGCAAACTCGATTTACGAGTACTTCTTTTGGGAGTACAAATTCTTGAAATCTTTAGGAGTAAAGAATTTCCCTGATGAAAAAACAATTTTGGTCGAAAATTACATAGACGAGAAAGGAAATCAAAACATAATTTTTCACACTTTGTTTGGAAGGAGAATAAACGATGCTCTATCTAGAGCTTTTGGCTATTTGTTGACGAAAAAAATTAAAAAGTCTGTTGGCTTGACAGTTAGCGATAATGGTTTTGTAATTTCCATACCTTCTGAAAGTATAGGTAGTGAATGGCTTGACTTGATAACTTTAAGAAGGAAGATAAGAGAAAGGGAAGAAGAGAGAATTGACCCAAGAGAAATTGTCAAGCTTCTTAAATCTTATGAGCTCGAAGAAGTTTTGAAAAAAGCTTTGAAACAAACTGAGCTCATAAAAAGGCGTTTCAGGCATTGTGCTACTCGAAGCTTAATGATTCTAAGGAATTACAAAGGGTATGAGATAAAAGTTGCAAGGCAGCAAATGAATGCTGATCGCTTGCTTAAAATTTGTGAGAAATTTGAAAATTTCCCTGTGCTAAAAGAAACTTATCGCGAAGTTATGGAAGATTTCATGGACATAAAAAATGCAAAATGGGTCTTGGAACAAATTGAAAAAGGAA
>JAWCEU010000026.1:0-7300 GCA_039092155.1 Candidatus Aenigmatarchaeota archaeon | reverse complement strand
TTCTTCATTCTTGGTTTTGATTTAACAAGCTGGATAACAAAACTGCTCTTGTTTGTGATAAATTTTTTCTTTCCTTTGCTGGGAGAGAAAGGTTTATTCTTGGTTTGGACGCTTTTGTTCCTCCTAGTTTTAGAATTCATCCTTTCCCATTTCAAAATCTTTAAAGCTTTGATGATAACTTCAAAACTTTTAGTGATTTTTTTCTCGGTTTGGTTTGGTTTAAAAGATTTTCAATTAGCTTTGATAATTGCCGGAATAGATTTAATTTTAAATTTGAAAAATTAGCTTTAAATTAAGCCGAGGTCGCCTAACTGGTAGGGCACCGGTCTCGAATTTACAAGAAAACCGGCGGGCTTAAAGCCCATGTGGGTTCAAATCCCACCCTCGGCGTCATTGCTAATCATATCTTTTTGTTTTCCTTTCTTGTGAAAAATTAAACGGTATGTGAAGATTTTAAAAACTCAACAAACCAAGGTTTGCTATAATTGAAATCAACATTTGCAATCATCCCTTCTCCCTTCCTTGTCTTTACCAAACTCTTGGCAAACTCTCCCCCATATTTCCTTCTAATGACATCTAAATCATTCTCATAAGTCGTTCTAAGCCAGATTTCAGTTGCAACATTCCCAAGAACAGCAGGACCAAAGTCTGAATAAGAATGGGTTATTAAAATTATTCCAACACCAAACTTTCTGAATTCCCTACAAGCTTTCTCAACTAGTAAAGCAGCATTTCCACCAAAGCTTGGTGTAAGCTTGTAAGCATTTTCAAATACAAGCAAAATCTTAAGTTCGTTTAAAGTTTCTCTTAAGCTTAAGCTCAATTCTTCAATAGCATTTTTTATGAAATCGTTGTAATCGTTTGGTGTGAGCTCTGATAAAGAAAAAACCACTAAACCTTTCTTTGCATAACAAGATGGACTAATTTTTAAATTCTTGTAAGAAACTTTCACTTCTTCAAATTCTTTGTATTTCTTCCCAAATTCTATCCATTTATCGCTAGGATCAAAAACGAAAACGGAAATTCCTTTATTTAAGCACCCATCAACAATTATCATGGCTACTGTTGTCTTGCCACTTCCCGGACCACCAACTATGAATAAATGTTTTGTGAGTAAGTTGATATCAAGAAAAGCATCGTAATTTGTGCCTGCTATTTTCCCTATTATTATAGAGCTATTACTTTTCTTAGGCAAAGCGGCTAAGCTCACCGGCTCAACATATTCTCTAACTTCTTTCATAAAATTGCTTTATTTTACAAAAATTTCAACTTAATTTTTGGTCGCAAAGGCTCTTAGTTTAAAAATAAAAAATTTTCCCCTTTAATTTAATTTTATGAATTGGTTAAGATATGGAGAAATAATCAAAAAGCAATTTTTCTTGGGGAAAGTTTATCCTTTTGTTGAAAGGGATGAAAAATGTTTGTTTGCTTCTAAAGATTTCTTTTCCAGAATTGGTATAGATTCTGAAGAAATAAAGGTGGAAGTAAAGTTTGTATCTCTGCCAAAAGAAAAATGGTACAAATGTTATTTACGTAGGTCAGAAAAACCGTATCAACTTCTTTTGAGTTATGATGAGTTGGTTGGTTTACAATCAAAAAACATTTTTTACGCATCCCCAAATTGGTATTCAGAATTTTCTTTCCCTCCTTTTCCGCTAGATTTAATTTTGAAAATACCTGCAGAATATTTCTTAACTTCCAAATTTAAAAGTTAAAAACTAATTAAAAAACATGAAATTCAATTCATTAATTAAATTTGGAGTTATTGGTTTGATTTTTTGTTTACCTATATTAATAGGCTCAGGCTTGAAGCTAAATCAAATTTTTGCTGAATCTAACGAGCCTCAACTTCAAATAACAGAATTCAAAACCGATAAAAACACTTACAGCTCTTACGAAGAAATGAAAATTTCTCTTAAGCTGAAAAGCTCTGAAGATTTAGAAAATGTTACTATAGTAGTTTGGGGAATTAAACCAAGAAATTATGCTTATGTTAATGTTTCAAAAAATGTTGATTTGAAAAAAGGGGAAAATGAATTTTTCATTTCAGCAAAAACACCTCGTTGCACTTCAGGTTGTGGAGGAGTTTATCCAGGTCCTTATGAGTTAAATGCAGAAGTTTGGTTTAATGGCAAAGCTTTAGCAAATTCTAACCTAAGAATAAATTTAGTGAGTAATTAAAAATGTGAGCAAATGAAGCCTATTATAGAATTAAAAAATGTGAGCAAAATTTACAAGATGGATGAAGTTGAAGTTACTGCCTTAAGAGATGTGAATTTAAAAATAAGAGAGAAAGAGTTTGTTGCTGTGGTAGGCCCTTCTGGTTCAGGAAAATCTACACTTCTCCATTTGATGGGTCTTCTAGACAAACCAACATCCGGAAAAATTTTTCTGGAAGGTATTGACACTTCAAAGCTGAAAGACAAGCAACTTGCAAGGTTGAGAGGGAGAAAAATAGGCTTTGTCTTCCAATTCTTCAACTTATATCCAACTCTAACTGCTTTAGAAAATGTTCAACTACCTATGATTATAGCAGAAAAAGATAAGAGAGAAAGTGAAAAGCGTGCATTTGAGCTTTTGAAAAAAGTTGGCTTGGAAAAAAGGGCAAACCATTTACCTTCTCAGTTGTCTGGAGGAGAAAGGCAAAGGGTAGCAATAGCAAGAGCTCTGGCAAACAACCCATCTTTAATCCTTGCTGATGAGCCAACAGGAAATCTTGATTCGAAAAGCGGGGAAGAAGTTATGAAAATATTGGACAAATTGCAAGAAGAGGGAAAAACTATTGTGATGGTAACGCATGAAATGAACATAGCGAAATATGCTGAAAGGACAATTTATTTAAAAGATGGTAGAATAATTAAAGAGGAGATCAGATGAAAAAGAAAATTTTCTTAACAGCTTTGGTTTTAACTTTTCTCACAACTTTTGAAAGCGTTTATGCTGCTGAACCAATAATCCAAACAACCTTTTTAATTTATCCTTCTGCTATTTATCCTGGAAACGATGGCTACATTCAATTGACTTTGAAGAATACAGGAACTGCTACTGCAAACCAAGTCAAAATTTCAAGAATTTCTTCTGATGCACCAATAAAAATTTCTAGCGATTGGGTATCTGAAGTTGGTGGCTTAAGCATTGGAGATACTGCTGTAGCAGTTTTTAAATTTTCAGTTTTGAGCACAGCTTCTCCTGGATTGTATAGCGTGAAATTCCAAATAGATTATTGCCAAGATTCTCTTTGCAGAACCATAACACCAAATGCAATAATTAACATTCAATCTCCACCAACCGTTCAACTTCTTTCCATCTCACCTTCTTCGCTTAAGCCTGGAGAAAGAACAAACATTACTTTTACCATAGCAAATACAGGCAACTTGCAGATAAACAACTTACTCTTCGTATGGTCAGCATCAAACTATATATTGCCAGTTGGATATGATAACAGAGCAGTTATTTCATCTTTACCCCCAAACTCTATTTATCAGATAACAAGAGAAGTTGCTGTAAGTTCAAGTGCAACTCCTGGCATATATCCTTTGAACTTAATCTTTCAGTACACGGACAAATCAGGAGCAAATCAAACAATAATTTCAACAGCAGGGATTGAAATAAGTGGTGAGACAGATTTTGAAGTTAGCGTTCAAGAAGTTTCTCTTTCTTCACTTACTCTTACAATTGCAAACACAGGAATAAATCCGGCTTATTCTGTTCTTGTGAAAATCCCAAGGCAAGAAGGTTTTGTTGTTGGGAGTTCTTCAAACATGATAGGTAATTTGAATCCAGGTGATTACACTTTTGCAACTTTCCAGCTTTTAAACTTGTTGAATACGACAGAAAAAATAAGAAATCTTTTGATCGAAATTTCCTACACAGATTCTTTGGGTTTGAGAAGGGTCTCACAAAAAGAAGTAAGTTGGAGCGAGTTAAGAGCATTTGGGAATAAAACTTTTCCTACTGCAAGAGCGCGAGCTGTGAGCAGCTTGCCTTTAACTACTAACAGCACTCTTTACATTGTAAGCGGTACGATTGGGATAATTTTGGTTATAGTTGTTTTGAAGTTCTTCGTCTTCAAGAAATTTAAAACTTTTAAAAGGAAGTAGGGATGAGGGTAAGTGATGCAATAAGCTTCTCTTTGAGAAATCTCTCTCAAAGAGGTTTGAGGAGTTGGCTCACTATCCTGGGAATAGTCATAGGAATAGCTGCTGTTGTCAGCATACTTTCTGTTGGTGAAGGCATGAGAGAAAGTATTTCTTCCCAGCTCAGCACTTTAGGAGGAGATTTAATAACAATTTCAGCTGGTGCAGTAAGAGCTAGAGGAGAATTCGCAGATGTTAGAGCATTTTTCCAAGCTAGGTTTGGAGGAACATTAACAAAGTTGAATGATAAAGACATTCAAGTCATCAAATCAATTCCTGAAGTTAGATATGTTAGTGGTTTAATTTCCGGAAGAGTAGAATTGAGCTATTTGGGTGAAAAAATTTTTGTTATGGTTCAAGGTGTAGACCCGGTTGTTTGGGAAAAGATGGTGAATATTGAAGTGGAAGAAGGAAGGAATTTGATGCCAGGAGATGTTAATGTTGTTGTGATCGGAAACTATGTCGCTAACAAAATGTTTAAGAGCAAAATTCCACTCAATTCTCAAGTAAATGTTGCAGGTAAACCTTTCAGAGTTGTGGGAATTTTGAAAGCTTCCACAGGCGTTGGAGGAATGATAGGAATTGACAATTCAATTTACATGCCTTTAACTTCAGCAAAAACAGTTCTAAATGTAAGCTCTAACGAATACAATTCAATTCTCGTTAAGGTTGAGAGTGTAGAAATTGTAGATGAAATTGAAGAAAAAATTGATAAGCTTTTAATGCTTTCAAGGAAAGTCACAGAAGAAACAAAAGATTACACTATAACTTCAGTTAAAAGCATTCAAGAAAGAGTTTTGAGTGTTATGGGAACTTTGAATTTCTTTCTAGCAGGAATAGCAGCAATTTCTTTGATAGTTGGAGCTGTTGGAATTGCAAACACTATGTTCATGTCTGTGATAGAGAGAACTAGACATATCGGTACTTTGAAAGCTTTAGGAGCGACTGATAATGAGATTATGTTGCTCTTCTTGATCGAGTCAGGTTTAATAGGTTTGGTTGGAGGTCTACTCGGAATTTTTTCAGGTTTAATAGTTTCTGGAATGATTTCAGAAATTGGAATAAGGATGGTTGGAATTGGTACAACACAAACAGTTGTTTTCATTTCCCCTCAACTTATCCTCTTTACCTTAGCTTTTTCACTTTTGATAGGAATTTTGTCCGGCTTACTACCAGCAAGAAGGGCTGCTAAACTTCAACCAGTTGAAGCTTTGAGGTATGAATAAAAAATTTCTTATATTATGAAGAAATTTAATTATGGCGTTTGAAGGAATTTTTGAAGTGATTTCTAAATTACCTTACTATTCTCAAATTTCTTCTATTATCGGCGAACCTTTTTTAAGGATATCATTTTTCACGTTTGCTCTTTTCATTTTTGGCATAATAATGTGGAAATTCTATTCCACTCTTGCTAAAAGAGATTTGTTCAAGGTAAACATAAGCTCTTACATGAGTAAGTGGGAAAGAGTTGGAGGAGCAATTTCATTTTTCCTCAAATACACAATAATTTTTCCATTTTACACATTTTTCTGGTTCATCCTTTTTTCCATCTTCTTGATATTTCTTGCAAAATCTGTAAGCATGCAAGAGATATTTTTAATTTCGATAGCTATGATATCTTTTGTGAGGATAACTGCCTATTTCAAAGAAGAGCTCGCTAAGGATATTGCTGAAGTTATACCAATAACTTTCCTTGTAATCTTCTTAACAGACCCTACTTTTTTCTCAATCAATGTGATACTTGCAAGATGGGAAGAATTCTTATCATCTTTTCCCGGAGTTTTGTTTTACCTTGTTTTCACAATTTGCCTTGAATGGATTTTAAGAATTTTGTATTTGATAAAGTTGTTTATATTTGGAAGTAATCAAGATTGAGTAGAATTATTTTTCATGAGTTTCCTTTCCATCTCAACAAACTCTTTATGCTTTTGTTCAATTTCACTCAAAGTTTTTTTAATTCTTTCATGCTCTTTTTTCAGTTCTTCAGGTACTTGCAATTTATTTTTCAAATAATAATTGTAAAGAGCTTCATGCAAAGCGTCCAGAGCTAGAATTGAACAATGAATCTTGAATGGGGGCAAAGGTTTGCCAAGCTTTTTTATCAAATCTTCTTTTCTTATCTTCATTGCTTCTTCCAAAGTTTTCCCCTTCACCATTGTTGTTAACATGCTACTATTAGCTATAGCAACAATACAACCAAAAGTTTCAAACTTTATGTCTTTGATCACTTTTTCACCTTTCCTATTTTTTTCAATTTTTAAGTAAACTTTCATAACATCCCCACACACTAAATTTCCAGCTTCCCCTATCGCATCTGGATTTTTAATCCTACCCATATTCCTTGGATTTTTGAAGTGTTCAATTATTTGCTTAGAATAGGGCAAAGATTGCAAATCACCACTCCCCTTTAAAAGGAGAAATCTCTCTCAATTTTTCAACAATACTAGGTAGAACTTCCAAAACATAATCAATTTCTTCTCGAGTAGTCCATCTCCCCAAGCTCAGCCTTAAGCTTCCATGAGCTTGATGAGGCTTTAAACCTATAGCAAGCAAAACATGACTTGGCTCTAAAGATTCAGAAGAGCATGCTGAGCCAGTTGAAGCTGCTATCCCTTTCATATCCAAGAAAGCAACTAAGCTTTCACCTTCTATGAAATCAAATCTGAAGTTTGCATTGTTTGGCAATCTTTTGGTAGGATGGCCATTCAAGTAAGACCTTTCTATTTTTAGCACACCTTTAATCAACTTGTCCCTAAGTTTTGTAAGCTTTTGAGCTTCTGCTTTCATCTCTTTCTTTGCAATTTCGGCAGCAGCACCAAAACCAACTATACCAGCAACATTTACAGTGCTTGAGCGCAAACCAAACTCATGGCCTCCACCGTGAAGCAAAGGCTCAATTTTAACATCATCAGCAACAAACAAAGCTCCTACACCTTTTGGTCCATACATCTTGTGAGAGCTTGCTGTTAACAAATCAACATTCATCTTTTCCACATCAACATTAATTTTCCCATAACTTTGAGCAGCGTCTGTATGGAAATAAACTCCTTTTCTTCTACAAATTTTCCCTATTTCTTCTATCGGCTCTATAGTTCCAATTTCGTTGTTCGCATGCATTATTGAAACCAAAATTGTGTCTTTTCTTATAGCATCTTCCACTTTTG
>JAWCEU010000025.1:0-7647 GCA_039092155.1 Candidatus Aenigmatarchaeota archaeon | reverse complement strand
AGAGAAAATAATTTTTATGAACATTGGCTTTTTTGTTTGGGAGTATTGGCCTAGGCTGGTTGGTGGTCTTGGCTCTTATGCTATGGAAATGACTTTCAAGTATAAAGAGCTTGGCCATTCTGTTTCCGTTTTTACGATGAACGACGGCACTTTGAAAACAAGCGAGGTGTGGAATGATATTTTCATCCATCGCCCTTTAGTTTTGGATGCAAGCGACATCTTTCCCTTGTTCATCACAGAAGATTTGAAGAAATGGGGTAAAAATGTAAAGTTTTTTGCGGATGTTTACAACTACAACATCTTAGCTGCAAGCAAGTATGTAAATCAATTGATAAGGAAAGAAGGTAAAAAATACGACATAACATGCGTTCACGACTGGCTTTCTTCTGTTGCTGGTATGATGATAAAGAAAGAGTTGCCCCAAATGCCCTTGGTAGTTCACTTTCACTCAATAGAAGAACAGAGAAGCTTGGGCGGTGGTTCAATTGTCGTCAAAGATATGGAAAGAAAGATTGCTGAAGTTGCCGATAAAATAATAACAGTTTCTTATTCTATGAGAGATTTTTTGATTTCTTTGGGTTATCCTTACGATAAAATAGAAGTTGTTTACAACGGTTGCGATCCAGAGAAATATGACCCAAAAAAGGTAGATAAAAAGCTAGTTGAAAAGTTGAAAGAAAGGTATAAAATTGATAAAGAAAAAGTGATTTTGTTCGTTGGTAGATTAGTTTGGGTAAAGGGTGTGATGAATTTAGTTATGGGCATGCCTGAAGTTTTAAAAGAATTTCCAAATGTTAAGCTAATAATTCTTGGGAAAGGGGAGCAATATGAAGATTTGATTCAGCTTTCACAAACTCTTGGTATTTTTGATAAAGTAGCTATAAGGTCTGAATGGGTAAGTGAAGAAGAGAGGATAGCGCATTATGCTTTAGCAGATGTTTGTGTTTTCCCTTCAATAAACGAGCCCTTTGGTATAGTTAGCTTAGAAGCTATGGCTATGGAAAAGCCGGTAGTGGTTGGGGCAAAGGGGTTGAGTGGATTAAGAGAACAAGTGATTCCAGAAGGTAGAGAAAGAACTGGTGTACACATAAACGGTGAAGACCCTCATGACATAGCTTGGGGCATAAAAGAAGTTTTGAGGAATCCTGAAGCTGTTGAATGGGGGAAGAATGGAAGGAGAAGGGTGATTGAAAATTTCACAGTTGATATAGCTGCTAAAAAAACTTTATCAATTTATGAAAGCTTGTTAAAATAATAATTGGATGAGTAGAATAATAGGAGTTGTAAGCGGTAAAGGTGGAGTTGGAAAAACAACTGTTGTTTCAAACCTTGCTTTAGCTTTGTCTAAACTTGGGAAAAAAGTTGTGATAATCGATTGCAACTTAACAACTTCTCATCTTGGCTTTCTTTTCGACTTCTATTTTTACCCGAAGAGCTTGAACGATGTTCTTTCTGGAAAAGCCGGTATTGAAGAAGCAATTTTCTTCAAAGAAGGAATAGGTATAATACCGGCAAGTCTCAAAGTTGAAGATTTGATAAGCATAGACATGGAAAAATTGAAAGATATAATAAGAAACATAAACGCTGATTTCATTTTTCTTGATTCAGCCCCTGGCCTTGGAAGGGAAGCTTTAAACACGATGAGAGCTTCCGAAGAGCTCATTTATGTTGCTACTCCTTACCTCAATTCTGTTTTAGATGTTGTGAAGTGTGAAAAAGTTGCTAAAAGTTTGGGTAAAAATTCATCTGGAATTGTTTTGAATTCTACGAAAAACCTTCCCCATGAGCTTAAAAAAGAAGAAGTGGAAGAAATAACTCGAATGCCTGTTATAGCAACAATTCCTTACGATTTGGAAGTTGAAAAAGCTTTGAGTTTAGGGAAGACTGTTCTTTCTTTCGACCCATTTTCTCCAGCAAGCTTGGAATTCATGAGACTTGCTTGCAAGTTAATCGGTGTTGAAATTCTAGAGAAAAAACCGAGCTTTTTCTCAAAATTTTTCATCAGCTTTAAGAAAAAGTTTTTATTCAAAAAACCTTCTGCTCAAAAAGGAATTGCAATAATGGAAAAGATTTAAAAATGAAATACATAAATTGAATTCTGAGAAAATGAAAAAGGAAAAGCCGAAAATCATATTCACAGTGGGGAAAAGGAAAAGAGCAGTGGCTAGAGCCAAAATCGTTCCAGGCACAGGCAGAGTTATAATAAATTCAAAACCTCTTGAAATCTGGGGGAATGAGTTTTTAAGGTTAAGGATAAAAGAACCTTTGTTGTTAGCTGAAGATTTGGGTGCAAAACTCGATTTTCATGTTAATGTTAAAGGTGGCGGTACTACAGGCCAAACAGAAGCTATAAGGATGGCCATAGCAAGAGGTTTGGTGGAATTTTCAAAAGATAAGAAGCTAATGGAAAAATTCTTGAATTACGATAGGAATTTGCTTGTTTTTGATTTCAGGAGAACTGAGCCTCATCATGGAAGCGGAAGAGGAGCAAGCAAGCGTGGAAGTCGAAGGCACAAACAGCGTAGCAAGCGATGAATCTTTCATAAAAATTCACTGAAGAAGTGGTTAGAAAATTTTATACGAGTTTTGAAATTATACGAATTGACATGAACATAGACATATTTGAAATTATAGAAGGAAGCTTACTTGGAGACGGAAGCATAAAGATTGATAATTATAAGCATAGAAGATATTTTTGCTATAAACTAACAGCCAAAGATAGAAAGTTTGTAGAATGGGTTAAATCAATTTTCCAAAAATTTGGAATTACCAATTGTTGGATAACACATGATAACAAAAATTTAAATACAAGCTCATTGTACTTCTATATTAACAATTCTCCATATTCTGAAAAACTACTCTCTTTCAGAGAAAGATGGTATAAAAGGATTAACGATAAAACAATTAAAACTATTCCAAGAGACTTAGAATTAACTCCCTTGAATTTACTTTTCTGGTATTTAGGTGACGGAAGTCTGATTAGGAGAAAAAACGACAAAAATAGAGTACCATTCATAGTTTTAGCAACCAATTCATTCTTAAAAGAAGATATTGAGTTAAGCAAAAGATGTTTCAGTGTCAAAAATTTCAGAAAAGTTTTGAAAGCTTTGAATTTAAGCGTAGCCGAATCACTCTCTCAACTTGAGTTGAATAAAAGCGAAAATCACAATCGCAACCACTTGCACAAGAACAACAAAAGTCGCTAACCAACAAAAAACATGCTCATACAAAAATCCAAGGATCGAGCTACCTAAGAAAGCTGAAAAGCCGTAAGCAGCGTTGAAAATCCCGTAAGCAGTTCCTCTTCTGTTGACAGGAGTTATATCAGCTATAGCAGCCCTCATTATGGTTTCGTGCGCTCCTAAAACTGCTCCCCACACCAATATTCCAATCAAAACTACATAAAAGCTTGATGAAAAAACAAGTAAAGGAATTATTAAGCTCAACAAAGGAATTGTTATCAACATAAACAAACCAGCTTTTTTGTTCTTCTTTTTCGTTTTCAAAACATCATAAATTTTCCCAACAAACAAAGCAAAGAATGCATCAGCAATCATAGCTCCTGCATAAAGCAATGGTATTTGTAAATCTGGAAGAATTTTAGCAGCTTTAAAATGATATCCCAAAAAAACAAAGTTTAGGAAGCCAAAAGTTGTTGAGAAAGTAAAAAGCAAATAATACCAAAAGATGATCGAAAGCTTGCCCCTTTCTTTTCTTACTTTTTTCTCAAATTTTTGGTTTTTGCTCAAAAAGTAAGCTGCAACCAAGAAGACCATGAGAAAAACAAAAGGTAGCCAGAGCAAAGAATAAGCATGTTGGTATTCTGCAATAGTTTTTGAAGTAAAGCTTAAACCAAGAATGAATGCGATCAAAATTGGTCCTAAGAGAGCACCAATTTGATCTAGAAATTCGTGAACAGCAAATCCCCAGCCAGTGCCAACTTTCTTTGCAGCTTGCGACATCAAAGCATCCCTTGCAGGATTTCTTATAGCTTTGCCTATTCTTTCGATTATAATCAAAAGCGCTGCCAACTGCCAAAAATTTGATAAAGCTAAAAGTGGCACGCTTGCTAGAAGAGAATAACCTAAAATCGTGAAAAACCAGTAAGCTTTTGTTTTATCAGAAAAGTAGCCTGAAAACAATCTTAAACCATAACCAAAAAATTCTCCCAAGCCTGCTATCAATCCAACAACAAAAGCACTTGCCCCAAGCATTTGCAAATATTGGCCGTTAATGCTTCTTGCTCCTTCGTAAACTATATCACCAAACAAACTAACAATCCCAAACAGCAATATCAACTTTAACGCTCTTGATTTCAAGTTTTTAGACATCTGCCCTATTAAATATAAGCTTGCAATTTTAATAAAAGCCGATGAAGAAACACTTAAAAATTTGAGCTTACGAGCAAACTATTAAAAGGGAAACGAATAAATATATGTTTAAGTAAGGTTTAAAGAAAGAGGTAATGAAATGATAATTCCTGTTCGCTGTTTCACATGTGGCAAACCTATAGGCCATTTATGGGAAGAGTTTAAAAAAAGGGTAGAAAAAGGGGAGCACGCAGGAAAAGTTTTGGATGAGCTTGGCCTTAAAAGGTATTGTTGCAGGCAAGTTTTCTTAGGGCACGTAGATTTAATCAAAGAAGTGAGTAGATTTAAACTATGAATTTAGAGTGATGAGAAGATGATGCCCTGGCCTACGGACAGATTAACCAGATTTGAAGTTGCAAGGATAATAGGAGCAAGAGCACTTCAAATTTCCCTTGGAGCTCCAGTGCTAGTTGAGACTGATAAAATAGACCCGATAGATATAGCTAAAGAAGAATTCAAGCAAATAGCTTTGCCAATAACTGTTAAAAGGAAACTACCAAGCGGAGAAGAAGTTGTAGTTGAAATTAAAAAAGCCATAAAAAACTGGCTTGAAGAGAACAAAGGTGAAATTTAAAAATACATCGAGCAAATTTCCTCAAGCTTACGGTTTGAGTAAAGGAGTGAATAATCTATTGAAATGTTCGGGTCTTTTTTCATAGTATGTAGAACTAATAGAATTTCTTTTCCCAAATTTTCCGTCAATCGCTCAAAATTTTTTTGTTTATTTTCATGTACAACTTTTGAATATAGTTCTTCATGATTTTCAGCAAAATATACGGCAAAATCAGGATTACAGAATTTTTTATAATTCTCATAATCCCTCAATTCTCTACTCAAAGCTTTGTCTGTTACTCTAACATATGCTAATCCGCTAGAAGCATGTAAGCTTAAAGGACACCCAACAGCACCTTTTTCAACAACTGGCACATCAATAAGAACTTTGTAATTCCTTGAATCAATTTTTCTTTCCAAAGAATAGTTTTTTCTTTCCCAAATTGGCAATTTTCTGCAACAATGAATTCCGACAGCCTTACCTAAAACTCTCAAAAAACCATAAACGTTTTCCAGTTTTTCTTCTTCTATTCCCATGATTTCCAAAATTTCTGAATAAAGCTTTGGCGCTTCTGTTAGTGGCGAGCCAGCCCAAACATGGAAGCTTCTATGCCCTGAAAGATGGATGTAATTTTCAATTCCATATTCTCTTAAAAAATTTGAGATGTTTGATATGATGTCAAAAGAAAGCTTATGACCTTTTTCAACATCAATTATTTTTAACATATCACCAACATCAGTTTCTATCACGAATATATCTGGAAGCTTTGTATCTCTTCTGTCAACTGAAGTGTAGATTTGTATCATGTTGTGCCTTCTCACATAATTTGGCACATCGCCGAATTCTTTTGGAAAGGGAAGGTATTCTTCTTTATACCTTCTCCACATCCTCATTTTTGGTTGCTCACATCCTTTAGCATATTTTATTCTAACATACCTTCCTTCTGTGAACCTTTTTATCACTTCTTCTACAATTTCTTGAGAATAATATTTTTCGACCTTTTCTTTATCAACACTCATGTCAAAAAAAGAGAATTTTGAAGTTTCAGGTACAGGAGAATCATAAAGCAAAGTTTTACCCATCTTTTGGTCTTCAACGCTTATTCTCAATTTATTTTCCAAATTCCACCTCATATCTTCAGGGAGCAAAAGAGCAGAAACTTCTGTGAATATTTTGCTCTTACAAACATCAAAATCTCCTTTGCAAGAGCTTCTCCAAGAAATTGGTAAATACCAAAACTCTTCATCTCTTTCTTCAGGCCCTATTACAAGGGGAATTGCATTTCTTCCAGGCTTTTTCCTCGCAACCCAGTAAGGTCTTAAAATTTGGTATAGTTCTGTTCTTATCTCATCGATATATTTCCAACCATCTTCAGGAAGTTTGATTTGAAATACAATTTCATAATTCAAAGAGTGAATTTTCTTTTTTTCTTTTTCTGGAGATAAAAAGCTTTCAAGTCTGGAGTAAAGCTCAGACAAAAGCTTTTCTACGTCAAACTTTTTGTCAGGCTCTCTTGGATAAATCCTTACAAATTTTTTCATCCTATTTATAGATAGTCAGTTAGTTTTTTAATTTCAGCATGAGGTTTTATGCCAATTACATTTAAAACTGGTTTGACTCTTTCAAAAAGGTAATTCTTGTAAAATCCCACATCTATTTTTGAGGTAGGTAAAGAAGAGAAATCTATTCCTTTTTCAGTAACATAGAAATCAATAAAACCTGGCTTGCGGCCAAAAATCCTTCGATACTCTTCAACTGCTTCTTTCAAGATTCTTAACTTGAAACTTTCTTTTTCATATTCTTCTGGATTTTTGTTTAACCTCCCACTAATCTTGTAATCTTCTAAAGTTCTTACTTTTTCCAATTCTTCAATTTTCAACATTAGCTCAAAATAAGCTGCTTTTTTCCCTTCTTCCACAAATTTTTTTATTATAGACTTCTCTGCTTCTCTTATAATCTTTGGGTCAAACCTACTTGCACCTCTCCATCCAATTTTCACAATTTTTCCACTTTCTGTAGCTAATGCTTGTTTTTTGTTTAAAGGTATGAAAGTGTCTAAATGTTTATTGTAATCTGTTAAGAGGAAAGGATAATTGTTTTTTGTTTCTTTAACAGCCTTTTCAATTTCTTCCAAAGTTCCGGAAATGAAAGCTCTTCTACCAAAAGGTGAAATGTAAACTAATTCACAATTTCCAAGTTTTCTCGATTCGATTAACTCTTTGTATTTTTTTTGGAAAAGATTGAAGAGTTTGTTTGAGATTTCTTCGCTAGTGAAATTTTTTCTACCCAACAATAAACATGCACTCACACAATTGATAGCAAAAGAATAAGGATCAAAAATTAAGTGTTTTTTTGTTATTTCATCAATTCCGAAAACTCCTAAATCTTTCTTTAATCTAAATAAATCTTCAAACACTTCAAGCAAGAAAGGTTCAAATTCTTCTTTGTTTTCGAATAAAATTTGTGGAATGAAACAGTATGAAAGATAAATCCATTTTCCTTTTATTCTTTCACCATAATCTTCAGAAACAACTACTTCATACTTCCCCCTTATTTTCTCCTTTTCTTCCCTCAACCTAACAAATTGATTTGACATTTTTGGAAAAACTTTTCTTTTGAAAAATTTTGAAGTTAAAATGGCTTCTCCTATTTCTTCCATTGTTTTAGAGAAAACATCTTCTATCCTTAAAGAATAAAGCAAAGGCAAGACCAAAAAAGCTTGGT
>JAWCEU010000024.1:0-8062 GCA_039092155.1 Candidatus Aenigmatarchaeota archaeon | reverse complement strand
GGTGCAACTGGTTCAGGCAAAACGGTAACTGGCACGATTTTCGTTGAAGAGCTCCTTGAAAAGAAAATACCTGTTGTAGTTTTCGACCCAACAGCTCAATGGACAGGCTTCATGAGACCTTGCACTGACCCAAAAGTTTTGAAGTATTACAAAAAACATGGTTTAACTCCTAAGGATGCAAGATTTTACCCAGGAAACATATTGGAAATCACTGACCCAAACGTTAAAATTGATTTGAGAAAATACATGAAGCCAGGAGAAATAACAGTTTTTGTTTTAAGCAAGCTTAAGCCAGGAGATTACGATATAGCTATAACAAACATAGTTGACACAATTTTCAGGCAAGGTTGGGAAGAATCAACTGAGCTTAAGCTCGTTGTAGTTTTTGATGAAGTTCATCGCTTGCTGGAAAGATATGGGGGGACTGGTGGTTATATAGCTTTAGAAAGGGCTTGCAGAGAATTCAGAAAATGGGGAATTGGCTTGATAATGATTTCTCAAGTTTTGAGCGACTTTAAAGAAGCTATAAAAGGAAATGTTTTGACTGAAATTCAGATGCACACTAAAAGTCTTGCAGATTTGCAAAGAATTGAAAGAAAGTATGGTCTTGAATATGCTAAGAGAGTAGCAAGAGAAGAAGTTGGGATTGGGATGATGCAGAACCCGAAGTACAACAAAGGTATGCCTTGGTTCATCTCATTCAGACCTCCTTTGCACATGCCTCACAAGCTTCCTTCAGAAGAACTTGAAAAGTATAAGCAATATAACCTTATAATTGAAAAAATAGAATTAGAAATAGAGAAGTTGAAGAAGAAAGGAGTAGATGTTTCGGACTTGGAGATAGATTTGAAGTTGGCTACAGACAAACTTAAACATGGAATGTTTAGGATGGCCGAAATATATATAGAAGCTTTAACTAAGAGGTTGGGTATACGTGCCTGAAGAGTTGGAAGAGTTAAAAGAAAGTGTGTTGGGGAAAAAAGAAGAAGATAAAAAAGCCAAAAGGGAAGAGCTTGCGAAAAGATATGAAGTTATGAAAGGAATTCCTGAGCAAATTGTTGAAGAAGAGGTTGAAGAAGAGAAAGAAAAGAAGAGAGAAAAGAGAGAAGAGTTTAACGCTACTGAAATTGTTTTGAAGGTAGAAAGAGTAGATGCAAGGCTTGCTAGCTTGGAAGAACAAAGAAGAGCTTTAGAAGACAGAATTTCCCACCTTTCTGAAGAAATAGGCGAGCTAAGGTCTTCACTTTTAAACTTGGACAAAAGGTTTAGCAACATCGAAGTTAACGCGGAAAGAGCTGTTAAAGCTGTGGAAGAAGTTACTCCAGATAAAATTAAGCTTGAATTTAAAAGGGTTGATAGAGAAATTCTTGAAACAAAAGCTGAAATTGAAAGAATTCAAACAATGTTGCAAGAGTTGAAGAAAGAAAGCAACGAGCTCAAAGAGATTTTGAAAAAGATAAAAGATGTGGAAAATGTTGTGGAAATCTCTAGGAAGATTGAAGAAAAAATTTCTAGGGTTGATGAAGCGACTTTACATGCTGATAGAACTGCAGCTAAAGTTGAAGTTGTTTTTTCCGAGCTAAGCGAAAAATTGGGTGAAATTGAAAGACAGAAAGGGAAAATTGCTAGGCTCGAAGAGTTGAGCAAAGAGCTCGTTAAGATGCTTGATGAAGTAAGCATAAAATTACCAAGATTTGTTGAAAAAAGTGAATTGGTAAAAGTTGTTGAAGAAGCAACGAAGCAACAACCTTTGGTGAATGAAATTTCAAGGATTAACTCTGAAGTCAAAAAATTGAAAGATGAAATGGGAAAAATCGATTTAGAAATTTTTAATAAAAGGTTGCAAGAATTGGCAAGCAAGCTATCGCTTCTAGAAAATCTTCAAAAAGAGTTCGAGAAAAGTTTTCAAGATTTAGAAGGGAAAATTCTAAATTTAGAAACTACTCAAAAGGAAGTTAAGGGTAAATTAACTAATCTCTCAACATTTGATAAGAGCTTGCAAGAATTAGCAGGTAGGCTTTCACTCTTAGAAAATCTTCAAAGAGAGTTGGAGAAAAATTCACAAGATTTAGCAAGAAGAATAAATGAGCTTGAAGTTTCTCGTTTAGAATTGGCAAGGGTAAAAACTCTTGAAGAAAAAATTTTGGAAATCGAGAAATCGAAAGAAGAGCTTGAAGAAAAATTAGCTAGTTTAGAAAAGAAAGAAGAGCTTAAACTTCTGGAAGAAAAAATAAACGTTCATCTTGAGCTTCTTCAATTGATTTTAACTTTGCCTTACCTTACTTCTGCAGTTGAGATTCAAGAATGTTTCAAGAAAGCAAGAGAAATAGTGAAGAAGATGAAAGAGCTTGGTTTGTGGAATGAAAATATGAAGAAATTCTTGTCTAACACTTTGCTCAGCTTGTCAACAAGCTTAGAAAGTGTTACGAAATAAATTTAAAATAGCTTGCCCAAAAAACTTTTCTTCTTTTGGTAAGGAATTCCCAAAAGCTTGCTACTTATTTCTTCAAAAGAAATGGAAGATTCACAATTCGGGTTTAAGAAGAATGATGGCAATCTTTCGTTCACACTTCTCCTTATATTTTCATCTTCAGGCACAACACCAAGAATTGGTGAATCAAAAGTTTTTTCTATTTCACTTATCGGGATTTGATTCTTCAAATTTTTGAGATATCTATTCACAACAACTCCCAAAAACTTGAGATTTTTTTCTTTAATCAACTTCAAAATCTTCAAAGAACTTGCTATTGATGTTATTTCTGGGGTTACAACCAATATTGCTTCATTGCACGAATTAACTATTTCTATAACTTCTTGAGTTATTCCTGGCGGTGTATCAATGAGCACAATTCTATCAGAAAGATAAGGGTTTGAAAGAACTTTTTGAAGAGAAGAAAGAGATAAAGGTTCATTCAAGAAAGAGCAAGGAACAACTTTTATCCCACTTATGTGAGTATAAATTGCATCAAATATGCTCATATCTTTGCTTAAAACTTCACTGAGCGTTATAGGATAGTTTTGCATGTTTAACTGTAAACTTGCTCCACACATTTTAATATCAGCATCTACTAAAATTGATTCAACACCAAATTTTAAAAGGGCTGAAGAAATGTTTATTGCAAGGGTTGTTTTTCCAACCCCTCCTTTACCAGAAAATATCCCTATAACTCTTACCAAAATCTCCCCTATTTATAAATTTTTAAACCTATTTATATTTGTGTATTTGTTGATTTACGAATTTTTGCATGTAGCTCAGATAATGCTTTTGCTCAAAATTTTGGGTAACGACTTAATTGCATGGATTTCTGCCATTTCAGGAGCTTTAATGTTAGACATAGATCATTTGCCTTTAATTAAAAAGTTTGGTTTGAGGAAATTCATTTATTTGAGAACAAAAGTTGAAGCAAAAAAGCCAAGGAAATATGCTTTTCACAATTTTTTTGTTTTAGGCGCAACTCTTATAGGAAGTTTTTTGATTTTGAATCAATGGAGTTTTTATTTTGGAATATTCTTTTTATCAGCGTTTCTCCACTTGATAATTGATTTAGTTTACGCTTTTGTTTTTCTCCATACCATAGAGCATTGGTTTCCTTAATACTTACATCCAGTTGCTGCTTCAAACCACTCTATACTTTTAACTCCAGGCTCAACTCTTCCACCAAAAACTACTGATGGAACTCTTTCCACTTTGGCTGAAATGCAATTGCTTACCATTTCACCATCGCAAGGAACAAAAAGTTTTGGTGAATAAGCCCCAAGGATATTCAACTGAAGAAGAGTTAGCGTGTCATTTCTTAAACCAAAGATTTTCACATTTTTGCTTTCCAAGCAATCAACAAAATTCTTCAATCTTTTCATTTGTTCTATAGACTGCTCAACGAAAATCACACTTTGTGTTAAAAGCTTTCCATCTTTAGTCACATAAACTTCAAGGTAATTCGTTCCTGTTATTCCACTTGCTTTCAACAAAGCTTTGTACAAGCCACTTTGCTCGTTCAAAGCTATAACTTCAATTGTAGTTCCAGGGTTGGCCAATTCATACAAGCTTTTCAATTTTTTGCTGACTTCACTTTTCGGTATTCCAATCGAGAGAGAAATGAAGCCCGAATACTGAGAACTTAAAGCTATCAAAGCAAGTGCAGCAACGCTTGCAATTACAATTAAAACCTTATTCTTCATATAACTCTAATCGATTTTTCACTTTAAAAACTTTAATATAAGCTACAAAGATAATTAAATTAGGTGTTTGTTTGGTTGAGCTGAATCTTTGGGCAGAAAAGTATAGGCCTACTAAACTTTCGGAAGTGATAAATCAGAAGCATGTGGTTGAAAGAATAAAAGCTTTTGTTAAAGAGAAGAATATCCCTCACATGCTATTTGCTGGCCCTCCAGGCTCAGGGAAAACAACTGTGGCTTTAGCAATTGCTTACGAGCTCTACGGAAAAAATTGGAGGCAAAACGTTTTGGAAACAAATGCAAGCGATGCTCGTGGAATAGATGTGATAAGAGGACAAATAAAAGATTTTGCTAGGACTAAACCTATAGGAGATGTTCCTTTCAAGATAATAATACTTGATGAAGCAGACAACCTTACAACAGATGCTCAACAAGCTTTAAGAAGAACTATGGAAATTTTCACTTCAGTTTCTCGTTTCATACTAATCGGGAATTATTCAAGCAAAATAATTGAACCTATACAGAGCAGGTGTGCTGTGTTTAGGTTTAAAGCTTTATCTGAAGCCGATGTTAAGAAATACATACAAAGGATTGTGGAAGGGGAGAAATTGAAAATTGACGAAAAAGCAATAAATGCTATAGTTTATCTGGCTGAAGGTGATTTGAGAAAAGTTGCAAATTTGTTGCAAGCTTCTGCTGCTCTGGGAGAAAAGATAACAGAAGATATGGTTTATGAGGTTGCTTCTCAAGCTAAGCCTACAGATGTTAAAGAAATGCTTGAACTTGCTTTGAAAGGAAAATTCGAAGATGCTAGGAAAAAGTTGCAAGAAATGCTCTTAAGACAAGGTCTTTCCGGCAAAGATATAATAAGGGAAATTCACAAGCAAATTTACTCTTTAAACATTCCTGAAGAAGCAAAAGTTCAACTTGTTGATAAATGCGGCGAATTCGAATTCAGGATTTCTGAAGGTGGTGATGAATTAATTCAATTAGAAGCTTTTTTAGCCCAATTCTTACTTTTTTCTAAAAAGTGAGCGAATGCCTTTCGTAGATAAATATAAACCGAAAAATTTGAAAGAATTTGTGGATCAGAAAGAAGCTTTAGAAACTTTTCTGAATTGGATAAAGAATTGGAAGCCAGGAAGCAAAGCTATTCTATTTTACGGACCTCCAGGAACTGGTAAAACTGCTTTAGTTCAAGCTTATGCAAACGAAAAAAATTTGGAGTTGATAGAGATGAATGCAAGTGATTATCGCAGTGCTTCCCAAATCCAAGAAGTTTTAGGTCAATCTATGAAACAAGTATCGCTTTTCAAAAAAGGTAAAATATTTTTAATAGATGAAATCGATGGTATAGCTGGTAGAGAAGATTCTGGGGGGATAAAGGAAATAATTAAAATAATAAAAGAAACAAATTTCCCAATAGTTTTAACAGCCAACGATGCTTACGACCCTAAGCTGAAAGAACTTAGAGAGAATTGTGTTCTTGTTGAATTCAAGAAAATTCATGTTTTTGATGTTGAAAAGAGGTTAAGGGAAATTTGTGAGAAAGAAAAAATAAAATACGAGGAAGAAGTTTTAAGGCAAATAGCGAAAAGGTGTGAAGGAGATTTAAGAGCAGCAATCAATGACTTGGAAGTTTTGGCAAGTGGGAAAAAAGAGATAAAAATGCAAGATTTGGAAGCTCTTGGCTATAGGGAAAGGGAGCAAAACATATTTGATGCCCTTAAGATGATTTTCAAAACAAAAACAGCTTTAGCTGCAAAACTTTCTATTGCTGAAGTGGATAAAGATCCTGAAGAAATTTTTTGGTGGATTGAAAACAATATAGCAAAAGAATACGAAAAGCCAGAAGAAATAGCTAAAGCTTTTGATTTTTTAAGCAAAGCAGATTTATTCAGGAAAAGGGTAACATCAAGGCAAGACTGGAGCTTTAGAGCTTACATGGTTGATCTAATGACATCTGGAGTTGCAATTTCAAAAAAAGAAATGTACCATAAATTCACTAAATATCAATATCCAAGCAACATTAAATTCTTGAGTGGAACAAAAGCCGAGAGGAAAGAAGAGGAAGAAGTTCTTCAAAAATTGTCGCAAAATTTGCATGCATCAAAGAAGAAAGTTGTGAAAGAGTACTTACCTTACCTTAAACTCATCTTAAAGAATAAAAAATTCTTGAAAGATTTCTCTTCTTCTCTACAACTTCAAGAAAAAGATTTAAACTTACTATTGAAATCTAGCTAACCCTGAAAATACTCTGAATTGAAGCTGAAGATGAAATTAGAGTTATGTTGAAATCAACATTTTGAATGGAATTGCCTATGCAACTCATCGTGTAGTTAAGCTTTAAGTTCATGTTTTTCATAAATGCATAATCTTCTGCAAACTGTTTGAATTCTTCAAGATTAAATTTCAAATTATTGCAATCTCCACTTGTTTTAACAACTTCTTCAGCTTTTTCTTTTATGTTGTTGAAAACGAAGAATTCTTCTTGAAATGCTACGGAAGAAGTATCTATTATGTTTGAAGGCTCAATCCACTGGCTTAAGAAGAAAAGTGTTGTTATTATTGCGAAAGCAGAGAGTACGAAAAATTGGGCTTTTTTAGAGTTTAACAAATTGTGCATGCGGTATACCATTAATTAAAATCACATTTTCTTTAATAATAAAGCCATTTTTTTCAGCAAGCTCAACACACCTTTTTCCAATCAAATTTCCTATAGTTGCTTTTTCCAATAATTTTAAAGCAACTTCTTCGTTGACAAGCTTTCCGCCATAAAACTTTTCACTCACTTCTATCGTCAACTTTTTCCCTTCAACTTTCAATTTTTTACCCAAAAGTTCTTCATCACATATAGCTACCACTACATCTTTCTTGGAGAAAAAAACATTGCACCAAAACATTTTATTCACTTTTTCTTCTTGCATTTGCCCATAACTTCACCTAAACTTTTTCTACAGGATATCTGGCACCGCAAGCTTCACAAACCAAAAATGTTATTCTATCTTCTTTCACAAGCTTAGTATCAGGCTCGCCACAAATTTTACAAAAAACAAATTTCTTCAGGTAAGAGTCGAATTTTTCTTTCAACAAGCTTATTGGAAGTGTTCTTTGAAAAATTAAAGAGTTTCCTTCTATTGAGCCTGGTGTAGCAAGCTCTCTCAAAAGGTATTTTGAAAAATGTGAATATTCTCTTCTTAGGAAGTTTGCGATTGCTCCAAAATTTTTGAAAATTGTTCTTGTACCAATGAATTCAACTTCTATTTCAGGAGGAGAAAACCTCTTCTTCTCTTCAGATTTCTTTGGCAGTTTTTCCATAGCTTTTTTCAACAATTCTTCGTAATTCATCTTTCCACCCTCTTCAAAATTCCAGGTTTTGGTTCGAACAAATCTCCAGAAGAAAGAAGCTCATCTATAGCATTTTCCACAATCCTCTCAGGCAATTTCACGACTTCGAAAATTTTGCTCACTTCTACACCTTCCCCTTTATCTAAACTGCTAATCAATTCCAATATCCTTGGTTTATAATCTATTTTTTCGCTGATTCTTAAATTTTCTTTTAAGAAATTCAAGCTTTCTTCTTCCAACCCATACTTTTCAGCATGCTTCTTCAATTCTTCTTCACTCAATTCATTCAAAAGGTTTTTTATTTCTTCAATCATCACCATCTTTATTTTCATTTCTTTCAAAATTTCAAGTTTTCTGAGCACTTCAAAATTAGGGTCTTCCAACTTTCTCAATATTTCACCTAAAACATAAATTTCACCATCATATTCTTTCACTTTTCCTATAACTATTACCAAATCCCCCCTTGAAATTTTTTGAAGCAATTGATTATCTTTACCGAAAAGCTTCACCCTTATGCAAGCTGTCCCATCATCAATGG
>JAWCEU010000023.1:0-8088 GCA_039092155.1 Candidatus Aenigmatarchaeota archaeon | reverse complement strand
CGCCAATTCTCAAAGAAGAAGTGGATTTTGAAAATTTGATACCAATTGGAATAGATAAAGAAGTTGGGATTTTGAAATTTCCTAAGTTGAAATCTTTAAAAGATTTAATTCATGTTTAACATCTTAAATTTATGGAAAAATTGAAAGAGAGCAGGCTTTCTTACATTCAAAATTATTTTCTAGCTTTCCTCCTCCTCATCTTCTTGCTTTTCCTTCAAACTTTGAAATTAGAAGAAGAGTTGATGGTTCCAATAACTTTTGGAATATTTGCTTCAATAGCATTTCTTTTTTTAGAGCCAGAGTACAAAAGAGTTGAGAAGTATTATTTGATAGAAGAGAAGAACATAATCATGGAAAAGGGGATTTTTTCAAAGAAAAGAATTTCCATACCTTACGACCAAGTAGCTGATGTCTCGATTTCAAAATCAATTCTCGGGAGAATCTTCAAATTTGGCGATGTTGTCGTGACAGGAGTTAAAAATCAAATTGAGATGAAAGGTATGAGAAATCCTGATAATCTTTACGAAAAAATTAAAGCAAGGATTGATAAAAGTAAAAAGGGTTAAAGCTCTTCTCTCCTCGCTTTCACTATTTTCTCTTTTTTCTTTCTCTTCAAGCTCTTCCCTATTTTTCTACCAAGCTTTTCAAACAAATCATCGAGAGTTGAAGGTACATCCCAACCTACCGCTTTAGCTGTGAACAAAAAATCTGATGCAACGACTTTTGCATGCATCGAATATTTTTTCCTTCCTTCAGGAGAATGCACATCAACATCAATTTTAAATTTTGAAATATTCCACCTTTTACCAAACTTTTGCAAAAATTTTTCAACTTCTTCTTGTATTTCAAGCTTTTCAGGCAAACCTATGTTTGAAATTTCAACAATCGCCATATAAATTATTTTTTAAAATAATTATATGAAAATTGAAGAAGGCCAAATTATAGAAGAATTTGAAGCCAAAGACGGTAAAAAAATAGTTTTCCGCACTCCAAAAAATTCGGATGTTGCGCAACTCTTAAATTTCATCAACAGTTTGATAGAAGAAGACACTTTTATTTCATTAACAAAGAAAAAAACAAAAATTGAAGAAAAGAAGTATTTGAAAAAGATTTTGAGATCGATGAAAGAAGGAAAAGGATTTTGGCTCGTTGCTTTACATGAAAATAGAATTGTAGCTCATGGTGGTGTTCGTGTTAAGGATGAAGGAAGAAGCCCGCACGTTGGTAAAATTGGATTATGTGTTATTAAACCTTACAGAAATTTGGGAATAGGAAAGAGGCTGTTTTTCCATTTAGTAGAGTTTGGTAGAAAATTGGGCTTTAAATACCTTTTACTTGAAGTTTTTGCAAGCAATAAAATTGCTTTAAAGCTGTACAAAAAATTTGGATTTAAGCAAGTTGCAAAAATTCCTAATCTTTTGATTCACAAAGGCAAGTATGTTGATGCTATTTGGATGATGAAAAAGCTGAAGGTGAAAAGTTGAAAAAAATATTTTTCGTCTCTTTTGGATGTGCTTCAAACTTAGCTGATTCAGAAATAATGAAAGGGTTGCTTGCAAAGGAGTTTGAGTTCGTTGAAAATTTGGATGAAAGCGATTTGATAATAATCAACACTTGTGTAGTCAAAAACCCAACTGAAAAAAGGATGATACACAAGATAAAAGAATTCACTAAAACTGGAAAACCTTTGATAGTTGCAGGTTGTATGCCAAAAACTAGAAGAGAATTGATAGAAAAAATTAACCCAAAAGCGAGCATGATTGGCCCAGATTCTATAGAGAAAATAGTTGAAGTTGTGAAGGAAACAATTGAAGGAAAAAAATTAGTTTTTTTAAAAGATTTGAGGAAGCCAAAGTTGTGCTTGCCAAGAATTCAAAAAAATCCAATAATAAGGATAATCCAAATAGCAGAAGGTTGTGCTTGGCAAAAGTGTAGCTATTGTATAGTAAAGTTTGCAAGAGGCAGAATTTTCTCTTATCCTCTGGATTTGATAAAAAAAGAAGCTGAGCAAGCAATAAAAGAAGGGAACAAAGAAATTTGGTTAACTTCTCAAGACACTTCTTCTTACGGCTTTGAAAGAGGTAGGTTAGATTTACCTTTGCTTTTGAAGGAAATTTGTAACATAGAAGGGAAATTTTTTGTAAGGGTAGGGATGATGAATCCTTTGTTTGCAAAGAAAATTTTGGATGATTTAATTCAAGCTTATAAAAACGAAAAAATTTTCAAGTTCTTACATTTGCCTTTGCAATCTGGAAGCAATAGGATTTTAGAGTTGATGGAAAGGGGCTATTCGGCTGAAGAATTCTTGAAAATAGTTGAAAAATTCAAAAGAGCTTTCCCAAATTTAACTTTGAGCACTGATGTGATAGTTGGGTTTCCTTCTGAAACTGAAGAAGATTTTGAAAAAACTCTTGAAGTTGTGAAGAAAGCAGAGCCAGATATCATAAACATTTCTAAATTCGGAGCAAGGAAAGGAACGAAAGCTGCTGAAATGAAGCAAGTTGAAGAAGAAGCTAAAGAAGAAAGGGTTAAAAAACTACTTGAAATCTTCAAGCAAATTTCTTTGAAAAACAACGAAAAATGGGTTGGTTGGAAAGGAGAAGTTTTAATCGATGAAGTTGGCAAGAAAGGAAGTTTTGTTGGGAGAAACTTCTCTTACAAACCAATTGTCTTGAGAACAGAAGAAGAAATTTTTGGCAAATTTGTAGAAGTTGAAGTGAAAGAAGCTAAAGAAAAATTCTTGGTAGCAATTTTAAATAAAAGTTGAGTTATATTATATATTAACTAGTGAAGAAAGGCTGAAGGATGAATAGTTCTAAAAAATTGCTTTATCAAGAGCGTAAACTTTTTGAAAATTCTTTGGTAGTTGGGAATAGAATTCCTTACCACTTTTTCATAACTTCTGGTATAGGCGAAAGCGACGAATCTTTCCACACAGGCTCTTTTCACCTTGCGTTAACTCAAGCCGGGATAGGAAAATGCAACATAATCAACTATTCTTCTATTCTTCCAAAAATTGCTGAAGAAGTTGAAAAACCAAAAGATTTAATACATGGCTCCGTTTTGGAAACAATAATGGCAAGATGCGATGTAGAGCAAGGAGAAAGAGCAACAGCAGGCTTAATCATAGGATGGCTTTACAATGCTGAAGGAAAACAAGGAGGGCTTGTTTGTGAGTATAGCGGGAATGATGATGAAGAAACTGCAATGGAAAGTTTGAAAAGGAGGATGAGAGAAGTTTACAACAGTGGATTTTCTGAAAATTTTGAGCTGAGGGATTTAAAAATAGTGACAAGAAGTTTTGTTCCAAGAAAAAGATATGGCACAGCTTTAGTTGCAATTTGTTTTTTAGATTACCTCATCCCGATTTTAAAATAATCACTTCATGAGCTTCTTCACAATATCCATCACGACTTGAGCTTCTATCCTTCCCCTAACTTTACTCATAACTATTCCAACAGCTTTTTCATAACTCATTCCAGGCTGAGAAATTATTTCGCTTGCTATCTTCTTAACTTCAGCCACACTTATTGGGAAAAGGTTAAGCTCTTTTATAACATTTGCTACAGTTTCTCCAGGATATTGTGCCAAATATTTCAGAATTTCCGGTATAGCTTCTTTCACGATTTCTTTCTTAGCCAAAGCTTCGAAAAGTTCGAAGAAATGCTTTTCAGAAAGCCTCTCGATTTCAACTTTTTCCCTCCTCTTCAAATCTTTTAGAGTATTAACAAAAGTGTTAGCTACAAGCGAAGGATTAACTTTGTATTTTTGAACTATTTTCTCGAACAAATCAAAATACTTTGATTCAAGTAAAGGTTTTGCTAGCTCGTCTGAAAGCTTGTATTTTTTCTTAAACCTTTCATATTTCTTAGTCCAAGGTTCTGGAAGGTTTTTCTTCAGTTCTTCCAAGAACTCTTTCTTCAGCAAAATTGGCTTAACGTCAGTTTCCGGATAAAGCCTTGCAGCCCCCGGCAAAGGACGAGTGAAAATTGTAGCACCAAATTCATCAGCTTTCCTTGTTTCTTTTTCAACTCCAACTTCAAGTATTTTGTTTATTTTCTTCAAGAGCTCTTCAGCAACTTTACCTTGAGTTTTTTCTTCACCTATCAAGATAACTGCATCACTTTCTTTAACTTTCAAAAACTCTTTGATTTTCAAGAAATCTTGCGCAAGCTTGTATTTTGCTAAATCTTCGTCTGAATGGATTATTCCTTCAATGCCAAAAGCTTGAACGAATTCTGCCAGCTCTTTACCAAGAGTTTTCCCCGGATAAATCTCTTTTTTCAGCACTCCAGCAAAAAATGGAAGTTTCAAAGCAAAAACTTTCCCTCCTTTCTCAATTATTGCTCTTAAAATTGCGCAGTTGCTATCTTTGAGGAAATTGCTGACATCTTCCGGCTTGCTAGCTATTTTCTTCACACCTTTTTTTCTTAAATAGTTCTTGATTTCGATTAAAGAAAGTTGCCTCACAACTTCGTTTTCAATAACTTTTGAAACTAAACCAAGTTCTTGCACACCTTTAACTTCAACTCTTTCCCCTCCTTTTATTGAAATGTTTATGTCTTGCCTTATCGATCCTATTTCCCTTTTAACTTTAGTTGACTTGCAAATCATTCCTATCGTGTAAGCTATTTCTTCTATCTCTTCTGGAGAAAAACCTTGTAAAATGCCTGTTGAAATTTCAACAAGCGGAATGCCAAGCCTGTTGAGTCTATAAGTCACTTTCCCTTTTTCTTCTGAAACTATAGCTGCAGCATCTTCTTCCAAACACACGCTTTTTATTTCAATTTTTTTGCCTTTGTATTTCAGAAAGCCATTTAAACCAATTACCATTGTCCTTTGAAAGCCTGAAGGGTTGCTTCCATCTATAACAGTTTTTCGCATGACTTCAATTTCTTCTGGAATTTGACAGTTCAGCAAAAAAGCAATTTGTAAAGCAATGTTCAAAGCTTCTTGGTTTATTTCATGAGGCGGCTCTTCGTCTAGCTCAACCAAGCAACTTTCATTCTTGAAAACTTGGTAATAAAAAGTCCTGTCTCGCAAGTATTCGTGCTGAGCTGCTATGTCAATTTCTCCGAGCTCGCTTGCAACTGGATGCTGCTTCCTCATAATTATTGTTACAGGCTCTTTCTCTTGCATTGAAGTTGAACAGCTACAAAAAAGCTTCTCTTTCGTATCAAGTTGTTGGTGGATAACTTGGTTATGTGCAATCACACATAACTTTCAAGTCCAACTTTCAAACCAAGTGCTTTATAGTTGATTTTATCCAATTATCTTTTCACCCCCTTTTCGAAATCTCGCCAGCATAATTTGTGAGCATCATTTCTCTGACTTTTTTCATATCTTTTGTATGACCCAAAACCCAAGCAAGTTTAACAAGTGCGACTTCAGGAAGCCAGTCACAGCCATCACCAATAACTCCAACCTCTTCTAAAAGTCTTCCTGTTGAATAAACTTTGAGGTTGAGCCTGCCAAAGATTGTTTGCGGAGCAATGACAACAGGAATTCCGGAAGAAATCAAGCTTTTGATGGCAGGAAGCAAGCTTTTGGTGAACTTGTCATTTCCAGGATTTGTTGGGACATGACCCAAACCTGTTCCAGCTAGAACAATCCCTTCAAAGTGTTTGCTCAAACTTTCTATGAATTCCGGTTTAATACCTGGGAAGATTTGAATTAAACCAACATTTGGATTTATTTTGTCGTCAACTTTCAAATTCCTTTTTTCCCTTCTCTTGAAATCACTCCTCAAATATTCAATCTTCCTCTCTTGGTACCAGATCTTTGCAAAAGGTAAAGCATTAACAGATTGAAAAGCATCTCTCCTGCTCGTGTGAAGTTTTCTTACTCTTGTTCCTTGGTGCAAGAAGCAAAAATCGTCGCTCATGCTTGCATGCATGCAAACTGAAACTTCTGCAATGTCAGATTGGCTTGCTGCCAAAACAGAGCAGAGTAAGTTCATGGCATTGTCGCTTGACCCTCTATCGCTACTCCTTTGAGCTCCAACCAAAACAACAGGAATTGGAAGGTCTTGAAGCATGAAGCTCAAAGCTGCTGAAGTGTAGTGCATTGTATCGGTGCCGTGCATTAAAACAATCCCTTCACAACCAGCTTTCACTTCTTTTTCAATTTCTCTTGCTATTATTTGCCAATGGCTTGGAGTCATGTCTTCTGAAAACAAGTCGAAAAGCTTTCTTGCTTTGATGTTTGCTATTTCTCCAATTTCAGGAAAAGAAAGGAGAAGGTCTGCGGGAGAAAAAGCTGGGAAAACTGCTCCTGTCGTATATTCTACCCTTGCAGCTATTGTGCCGCCACAACCCAAAACAGAAACAGTTGGTTTAGATTTATCGATTTTTGGTTTAAGCTTAGAAGGCTTGAACTTTATTGGCTTTCCCTTTTTCAAAAGCTTGAGCTGCATTCCTTTTTCGAATTTTATCCCAATGTTGTAGCCATTATCAAGCTTTATAACAAGGACTGAAGGGTCGCCCAAAGCTATCCTTGGCATGAGCAAGCCTTCATAGCTTACTTTACCTTTAGTAATCCTTACCCTATCACCAACAGAAATTCTTTTACTTTTAAGCAGTGATGAAATTTCTTGGGTGTACAATAGGCTTCACACTCCATTAATTAATTGGAAGAAGAGGTATTAATTTGTTTAGGATTTTTTTGCTGGAAGATTTTTTAAAGATTAATTTTTATGTGTAAAATTATGAAAAAAGCTCAAGAAAACTTGAAAAAATTATTGGAAGAAGCTTGCGAATGTGTGAAAGAGCTTTTTGATGTAGACATAAATCCTTCTGAATTTCAACTCACAATTTCAAAAAGAATTGGTATTAGGATATATGGGAGAGCCAATGTTGTTGAAAAAACCATAGAAATAGATTCTAAACTTTTAAGAAAATACAAAAATAAACCAGGGTGCTTGAGAGGGGTTTTAGCAGAAGAAATAACACACATCGTAAGAGATGAAATTTTGAGAGAAAAAGGGATTCAGACAGATTGTGTGGTAGAGGAATTTTTTGCTCATTTGGCATGTTTGTCGGCTGATGGCAAAGAAAAAGGAAAAAAACCAAAATTTTGTTTCTTTACATTTTTCTTCCAATTTTTCAGAGTTATTTTTTCTCCAAGTCAAACTTATAAAATTTTCCCTATTTAAGGAAACTTTTTAAATAAACTTTCCTAAATATATGATATGTTTGAGAAGGATTTTGTGTTGCAGTACTTCACAAGACTTGCGGAAAGAATTGAATCAGAAAAAATTTTTGATAGAGAATTAAAGGTCGATTTTCTAAAAAACAAAGCCGTAGCGATAATTGGGCCAAGAAGAGCTGGAAAAACTTATTTCTTGCTAAATGTCTTTAAAAACAATAGAAATGCTATCTACATAGATTTAGAACACTCTGCTTTTAGAGAAATCACACACAAAGATATTTTTGAAATAATATCGATTTTTGAAGAATACTTTAAGAGTAAAGTTGAAAAAGTGATTGTTGACGAAATCCAAAACTTAGTAGAGTGGGAAAGGTTGGTGAGAAGTTTGCTTGATAGCGGATATTACCTTATGATCTCTGGGTCTTCTTCAAAGCTGTTGAGCAAAGAAGTTGCAACTCAATTGAGAGGAAGAAGCATAACTTATCTTTTCCTACCCCTCAGCTTTAGAGAATATCTTGAATTTAAAAATATGAAAAAGAAAAAACTCTTCTCAATTTCTGAAAAGGTGAAAATAATTAAACTCTTAGAAGAATTTTTAGAATGGGGCGGCTATCCTGAGATATTAGTTTATCCCGAGAAAAAAGAGAAAATTTTGAAAGAATATTTTGATACAATTTTTCAAAAAGATTTCCTAGAAAGATTTGAAATAGTGAACACTTATGTTGCAAAATTGCTTTTTGAATTCATTCTTCAAAATTTCTCAAAAGAGTTGAGCTTAAACAAAATATCAAATTTTGTTTCTTCCAAGCTAGGGAAGGATTTGAAAAATGCTGTTTATGATTATGCGGAAAAAATGCCGGAAAGCTTGAGTGTATTTTTTGTGGAGAAATTCAGTAAAAGTGTTTATGAAAGAAAAACCTTAGGAAGAAAAGTTTATAT
>JAWCEU010000022.1:0-8585 GCA_039092155.1 Candidatus Aenigmatarchaeota archaeon | reverse complement strand
TTTTTCTTGAATCTGTAATGTAACCTGTTAAACTTGTGTTCAAAGTATAGTTTGTGAAATAGTAGTAACCGTTGGTTGAGTTGTAAGTGTAGTTTGCTAGGAATTCGGTTAAAATTTGGGTTGAGATTAAACCTGAAGAATTGGTGAGAAGGGAAAAAACTTTTGTCCCAAATTTGTCCCAAGCTGTAACATTTGCGTTTTGTAAGGGCGAGGTTGAATTCTGTACTTTCACGTCGAGATAATATTGATTGTAAAGTGTGGAGTTGCTTGAAATGTTGAACATTATATCAGTTTTATTGAAAGATGTGTTGATCAAGTAATTTATTTGTCCTGAATTACCAGAAACAAAGATATCGTAGTAATTCAAAGCATTTAAAATCGAATCTCTAATCCTTGTGTTGTTCGCGTTTCTTATACAAATTGCTGATGGTATGTTAGTGCAAGTGCCTGAATCATAAGTAGCTGTGCTGCTTGCTACAGTAGTTATGTTGCAGTAAGTTATGTTTATGTTAGCACCTTCTATTCTAATGCCAGCAGCATTAGTTCCGGAATTTGTGTTAGAGATGTTTGTGTTTATTATTTTGTGATTATCACTCCCGCTATAAATTACAATAGCTGGATAGTTTGCAGAGGTTTTAATTGTATTTGAGTCTATTGTGTTGTTGTCAGAAGAACTACTCATTTCTATGGCAATGTTATTATAACCTCCTGTGATTGTGATGTTGTTGTTAGTTATGTTGATGTAGTTTCCTGAACTTAAAACAATACCATAGCTTCTATCGCCACCAGAAGTTGAAATGTTGTTGTTAAAGATTGTGTTGTAATGAGAATTGTCAACAAACCATATTGCTGAAGTCTTTGTTGTTATGTTGCTGTTTATTATAGTTGAGTTTGTAACTCTGACAAAAAGTATACCTGCTTCTGTAAAATAAGAATTGTTTATGGTTATGTTAAAAGAATTGGCAAGAATCAACTGACCATAGTTAATGTCACTTACAGTTAAATTTTGCAAACTTTTGTTGTAGACTATTGGCTTCCCATTCACGTAATTATCTTCTATCACTACAGTTGAATAATAAGCATCCATATAAATTGGTAGATAACCTCCTAAGCTTGTAATGTTGTTGCTTTTTATCGTGTTGTTATTTGCTCCAATGTAAATTGCGTAAGTACTGGTGACACCATAACTTATCAAGTTTTTTTCTATGGTATTGTTGGTTGAAGCTGAACCGTAAATGTAAATTGCATGAGAGCCATAAGAACGAGATGTTATGTTATTTCCATAAATTAAGTTGTTAGCTGAATTTTGAATATAGATAGGATAATTTGAATTTTGATTTCTCATGGTTATAGTGTTGTTTGCCAAAGTTGTGTAATTTCCTGTAATCCAAACAACATGTCTACTTGTGGCTGTACCATTATACATTATTGTTAAATTTGTAACAGTTGCTCCATTGGCTGTGATGTTTAGGCTCGTGCTGGAAGAATTTATTGCTGGCTTTACACTTGAGTTTGAAGTTAAAGTTAGGGATTTGTTCAAAACAACATTCTCATTATACCAAGAGCCATCGATTATCAAAATTGTGTCACCATTCTGAGCATAGTTGATGGCTGGTTGAATCTCTGTAAAATCACAACTTCCAGATTTACAAACGGTTATAACCTTTTTAGTTACTTGAAAAGTTTGCTCTTGTGTGACATTCCAATTTCCACAAGAATCGTTTGCATAAATTTTCCACGCCACAGTTGTACCGGAAGGAACTGAAGAATTTTGCCATGTAAAATTGCTCCATTTTTGGAAGTGGTTTAGCCACAAAGGAGAGCCGTAAGTTGTTTTGTTTTCCCATGTTCCAGTTTCATTAGTTGCTAGAATTGCATAGCTTAAATTCCCATTATCTTTCCAGTAAGCTGAAAGCAAAACAGCTTCTCCCCATGTTGGATTGGAATTGTTTTGAGATTGGCTTGAGTAGAGAGGAGCAAGGTCTTCCCTTTTACAACAAAGTTTTAAATTGTAGTAAGTTGGGTCAGCTAAGTGAGTGTTTGTTAGTTGGTAAACAGAAGTTATGTTGAACTCTCCTGCTGAGCAAGAATTTTTAACTTCACAAACCCAAGGACAACTCACACAAACTCTGTATTGGTAGTAAAGGCTTTTTATTTCTTCTTCTGTTAAAGCCCTGTTGTAAATTCTAACTTCATCTATCGTGCCGTTATTAAAATATTGAAAAGCTGAAGAATCAGCAAAAATTCTCAGTGTTGCTGTTGTTGTTGCAAGAGAAGTGTCCCCTTTATTTGTTGTAGAAGATGTAAGAAAGCCGTTAACATATAAAAACCTTCCTGAAGAGTTTTGTACCAAAGCGATGAAAGTCCAAGTGTTCAAAGGTGGCACATAACCTGTGTTCCATCTATAACCAGAACCCCCCCAATCAAAATGTATCGCATTGCCTGTGTAAATGAAAATAAAATAGCCGTTTGAAGTGCTTGTTCTTTTTGTTATTATGGCTCCTGGAGAAACATAACTTTTCAAGTTAAGCCAAAAGCTGAAAGTGAAACCATCGCTAACAGGCACTAAAGTGTTAGAGTGTGAGATTTCAACATAATCACCAACTCCATCAAAACTCAAAGCTTTCCCATATTTTCCATCAGTCCAAGAAGCACCATAAATCTTGCCGTGATTTCCTTTTCCAGAAGAGTCAAAAGTTAAATCGCCAAAATTTTCCTCAAATCTTAATTCTAAAACAGAATTGTTGAAAGTTTCGGCATGAGCATCTGTGTAGTTATAAAAAGCTAAAATACTGAATTCACCAATTCCACAAAACTCTTTAACTGAAGTTGAAGTTAAGAAAGGGTCTGAGCAGCAGTATTTGTTGGTGTAAGCTGAACAATTGCCTGCATGTGTATCGTTAGCTTGATAAGTTGAAAAGATGCATTGTTCGTTAGCATCGCAAGAAGACTTTATGCTGCAAGTTAAAGCTTTGCTTATTCCAACTAAAATCAAGCTCAAAATTAAAAGCAAAAAACAAATCTTGAATTTTTCCATAAATAACTTTTAGCCTTACAAAATAAAACTTTCTTTTCAAGACAAAAGCTTAAGCTCGTTCAAAAATTCTTTATCGAAGTTGTTTAAGATCTTATTTCCTTCTGAATGAATTTCAAAAGTTGAGAAGAAAAGCACACCATAGCCAAAATTCTCTTCTGCTGTGTTGTTGAGCAAGTAAATTCCTTTTGAATTCAAAAAAACTGCCCCATGTTTATTTTCTTTTAATATGTTGTCAGCTAAAGTTATGTGCTCGGAATTTTTCACAAAAACTCCAATTTTATACCCAGAAATCTCACAATTTTTTATGGTTATGTTCTTGCAGCTTGAGATCAAAATGCCATAAATTTTCCTTCCAACAAGACTTTTCTCACATTCTATCACTTCATTTTCCACGTTTTCCAAGAAAATTTCAGCATCTTCTTTACTTTCGCTCAAGCCAATAACTTCCAAGAAATTCTCTTTGAGTGAAGGAATTTCCATTTCTAAAAGCAAGCTTCCATTCAATTTCGCTAAATTGTAAGAGTATTGAAGCAACTCTATACCATCAAGGAAAACTTTCACTTCTTTAAAATCAGGTAGTTCCAAGCTTAAATAAACGTTTGAATAGTTCAAAGAGCAATTGCTGCTCAACAAAAACTTTTTCTTCAAAAGAAAGTTTTCTCTTCTTGATTCAATTTCTTGAATGAATGGTGCAGGAGTTTTAAAGCTTAAATTCAAAATTTTTTCTTCAAGTGGAGAGAGCAAAAATTCTTTTTCTTCACTCAAGATTTCCGCTTCTGGCAAAAGTGAAGATAAGTTTACAAGCTGAGTTTCATTCAAACGATTTTTAAAGAAAATTGAAGCATTCCACTCAACTTCTTCCCAAAACTTTGCTTCCCCTTGCTGCAAGCTTAAAAAGCTTATTTCAACTTTTTCTAAAACAAAAAAAGTTTCTTCAGCAACTTTGCTATCTTCAAAAAACAATTCAATTTTATATTCTCCCGAATCTTTCAACTCAAAAGAAATTAAAGCTGAGCCATTTTCGTTGAGCTGAATTTCAAATTCTTTTTCTTCTTTGCCCAACAATTTCAAAAGCAAAATTGAATTGTTCTTCCCCAAAATTTCAAAACTTACGTTTTCACCAACAAAAAACTCTTTTCTAGGCAAAATTATTTTGAACTCAAAAAATTCTGAAGTGATGTTTTCCGAAAGAGCTGTTGCAGTGAAATTTTTTGTCAATTCTTCATCTCCATAAGTTAATTTTAAAGTGTAAATTCCAATTTCTACAGGAGTGAACTCTAATTGGCTTTTTCCTTCTTCGTTTGTGGAAGAAACAAGATGATAAATCAAATTTTCTTCGAAGAAAATTTTGAGGTTAAAGCTTGTGCTAGCTGTACCAAAAACAAGAATTTGTGCGCTTTCATTCACTTTCACTTCTTCTGGAAGAGAAATGTTGAGAAAGACTTCTTTTTCCTTTTCGGTAAAATTTTGAAAGAAACAGAAAAGTTTTCAATTCTTGCTGTGTAATTTGCTGGTATTTCAAAAGAAAGGTTGAGCAAGCAAGTTCCATTTTCATCAGTCGAAAGCAAAAAACTCTGATTGGAAAATTCGCTTTCAACCAAAAAAATAAAGCTCTCGTTTTTCGGTCCAGAGATTAAAAAGCTTACAGTTTCGTTTATTTCAAAATCTTCTTTCTCCAAGAAAATTTTGAAATCTTGTTTTTCTACAAGCAAAAAAGAAGAGTTTTGGATTTCTTCAGAATCAATAAAAGATTTGAAAGTAAGGTTGTAAATGCCTGTTTGATTTATTGGCAAAGCTAAAGAGAAAAATCCGGTTTCATTCGTTTCTCCTATCAGAGAAAGAACTAAATTTTCTGAAACAATGTCAAGCTTAACAGTTTGGTTTGGAAGAGGGGTTGAATTGGAAAAGCCAAGCCAAGCTTCTGCTCTTATCTCTTCCCCAAGAAAATAGGTTTTGTTTTCAACCAAAATTATTGGCAATGCTTGAATATCATTTTGTGAAAAGGAGAGTTGAATTGCCAAAAAAAGCAAAGGTAAAAGAAAGCTCAGATGCTTAAGCTTCATAATTTTTATTTAATTTTGAGTAAATTAATCTTAAGTTTTTTAAATTCGAGAAGGAAATTGAGCAGAAATTTTCTATTTTAAAGATTATCAGCAGAATGAAGTTGATTTTGTTTTGAAAGAGGGATTGAAAGTTAAGCAGTTGATTCAAGTGACTTATGCTTCTGGTAGAGATGAAGTTGAGAAGAGGGAGATAAAAGCTTTGATTAAAGCTAGTGAAGAGCTTAAGTGCAAAAATTTGCTTGTAATAACTTGGGATTATGAAGATGAAGTTAAAGTGAAAAACAAAAAAATTGTTTTTAAGCCTTTGTGGAAGTGGCTTTTGGGAGCTTGAGGAAATTTGACAGTTAACTGTCAAACATTTATATATATCTTGACAATAAATTATCATGTTGGAAGAAATAAATCCATGGTGGAAGGAAAGAGAATGGTGGGAGAACGATTATGATCTAAAGAAATTTGAAAACATGAAAATAAAGTGGCTTCCCGAATGGATTGATAAAATTTCTTTAGAACCTTTTTCTTTGAATTTTGTTTTAGGCCCCAGACAAGTGGGAAAAACTACTGGCATAAAACTCTTGATTAAAAGTTTAATAGAGGAGGGGGAAAATCCAAGAACAATTCTATACGTGAATTGTGATTTACTAACAAGCTTCAAGGAGTTAAGAAATTTGCTGGAGAAATCCAAGAATTACAAAACAATATTTTTGGATGAAGTTAGCAGTATTGAATATTGGTGGAAAGTTGTGAAGGGGTTTATAGATGCAGGTTTTTTTGCTAAATCAACCATAACAATTTCAGGGTCTTCCTCGTTGAAAGTTGGTAAGTTTGTTGAAGCATTTTCAGGAAGAAGAGGAAAAGGCAGAGAGATTTTTGTTTTACCTTTAACTTTCAAAGAGTTCTTTCAAATTCTAAACTATAAAAAAGAGGAAAAGGAAGTAGCTCTTGAAGATTTTATAAGGTTAGGAGGATTTCCAAGAAGCATAAATCAAGATCCTACTTTTTTTCAAGATTTTGTTTCTAGCATAGAAAAAGAATTTGCAAGGATAAACAAGAATTATAGAATTGCAAGAGAAATAATTTATCAGCTCCTTTTAAAAACACCTTCACCTCTTGGCTACAATACAATAGGCAACGCAATAGGAATTTCTCATGTAACTGTGAGAGAATATCTGGAAATTTTAGAAAATTTGTTTTTAATTGGTATTGCTTATTACAAGAAAGGTAAAACAGTAGATTTCAAAAAAGAGAAAAAGATTTTCTTTAGAGATCCTTTTATCCCTAAGGTTTTTTCAAAAATTTTTGGGGTTGAATTGAGAAAAGATGCGATTTATGAGTGGATAGTTCAAGATAATCTATTAAGAAAATTTGGGGAAGTTTATTATTTCAGGAACAGATATGAAATAGATTGTATTGCTGGTGATCTTAAAATTGAAGTAAAAGCTGGCAAACCGCACAGAGCTTATCCTAAGGATGTAATTATTTTAGATAAAGAAGATTTGGCAGAATTCTTGTTGAAATAACTGCTCTAAAAATTTCCGCTTTAGAGATTGCAATTTTTTATCACTTCTTCACAAATTCATAATTATGCCTGCTAACTTGCCTGCTGAGTGGTTTGCGATTGAAAAAGAATACTTGGAAGAAAGAAATTTGGAGAGAAAAATAGAGCTTTTGAAAAAGCTCATTTCAGCAACACCTAAGCACAAAGGTACAGAAAACCTTTTGGCCGAGCTAAGGAAGAGGCTTTCAAGGCTTGAAGACCAGCTTGAAAAGAAAGCAAAGAAGCCAAGAAAAAAACAAGCTTCCATCAAAAAAACTGGCGATTTGTTTGTTGCTATCTTAGGCTTGACTAAAAGCGGTAAAAGCTCTTTGCTCAATGCTTTAACAAATGCTAAAGCTGAAGTTAGCTCTTTACCATACACAACAAAAGAGCCTGTAACTGGAGTTTGCTTTTTTGAAGGCGTAGCTATTCAGTTTGTTGAGATTCCTTCTTTCTTCTTGCCTAAGCATATGAGCTTAGCTCATGCTTCTGACTTGCTTTTGATTTTGGCTAACAGCGAGGGAGAAAAAGCTGAAGTTGAGAGAATTCTTTCTGAGCAAAAAATAGAGAAAAAGAAAGTTTTTTGGTCAATTGATAGAAAAGATTACGAGCAACTGCTTAAGAAGATAATAGAGGAAGCTGAAATTGTGAGGGTTTTCACTAAACCAATAGGAAAGCCTAAGGAAGAAAAGGCTTTGGTTTTGAAGAAAGGGAGTAGCTTGAAAGATTTGATTGAAAAGATAAACAAGAACTGGATAAAAAGCTTCAAGTTTGCAAGAATTTTTGATGAAACTGAATTTTCTGGTAGAAGAGTGGGGCTGAATTATTTGCTTAAGGATAGAGATGTGGTTGAGTTGCATGTGTGAAATTTTCTTAAACTTCTTTCAAGAATTGAAATGTATATCTTGTCGCCACTGAAAGTGGTAGCTTAATTTTATATGCTGCTCTTGAAAATTAATAACTGAAAGGTGATAACAATGATAGATTTAGTTTCGATAGCAAGCTTCATGTTCTACTCAGGCTTGGGAGCAATCACAAGAACTTTATTCGGAATTTACAAAGCTTATGTAAGCGTTATCGATTTTAAAATAGATTGGAAAAGAGTTTTTGTTGAAGTAATAGCTTCAATGTTTTTTGGGACTTTTGGCGCTTTGATATTGAAAGAAGTTGGGGTTTTCAATTTCAGCATGCTGATAACAGCTTTGATAGCAGGCTTTTTCGGTGCTGATATTGTTAGCTTGATAACAAAGAAATTTGGCTTAACTAAAGGCTTAGAAGTGAAAGTTGTTGAACAGCAAGTTG
This sequence comes from Candidatus Aenigmatarchaeota archaeon, assembly GCA_039092155.1. Lineage (GTDB taxonomy): Archaea > Aenigmatarchaeota > Aenigmatarchaeia > CG10238-14 > SCSR01 > JAVZGQ01. Next base: position 646 of record JAWCEU010000022.1, on the reverse strand, counting down.
CTTTAAGTGAATTTAACCAAAGGCAAATAGTTGCTTTGGAGTATTTGAAGAATCACAAGAAGATCACAAACTCAATTTACCAAAAGCTGAATCAAGTTGATAAACACACCGCTAAAAGAGATTTGGCAAAGCTTGTGAAGAAAGGAAAGCTCAAGAGGTTTGGCAAAGGTAAATCAACTTATTACACTTTAAGATAAAATTGTGCAAAATAAGGAGCAAAATTGTGGCTTAAGCCAATATTTCGCCAATATTTTTCCCACAACTTTTTAAGTATGAGCAAGCAATTTTTATTATGAAGAAATGTTTTTTGCCAATAATTTTGGTAATTTTCATTTCAGGATGTATAGAAGCAGCTTTGATTTCTTCCAAATGCAGAGTTGATAAGGAAGTTGGAAGATGTGAAATAAGTAAAGACGGGACGGCAAGCTTGAGCGGATTGGATTTGCCTTCCAGCGCTGTGCTAACTTCTGCAAAAATTTCACCTTGCGAAATTACTGGAAAATTGTGGTCTTGTAGGGAAATGGATTTTTGGAAAGTAAAAGATTGCGAAATAATTTCATCTTCTCAACCGTTTAAAGTGAAGTGCCCTATCGAAGTATTTCAGGCAATACAAAAAAAATACAAAGATTTATAAAACATTTCTTCC